>JALRLA010000003.1 GCA_023254645.1 Bacteroidia bacterium | reverse complement strand
CTTCGTCACTATGAGCCCTGATGAAGCCAAAACTCATCAGCCCTGCAATCTGTTTCCCGATCGAAACAATCGACCCATTTCATGACCCAAAACGACTCGCATAGCCCCCGAAAAAAAGGCTTGCTAGGGCGAGTTGTTATGATTATCGCCAGTTTAGCCGTCTTCGGCTATATTGGTTATTCTGTTGATTGGACCCATACTTGGTTGGCCATCCAGCAAGCTTCTGGCCTTTGGATTTTGGTCTATTGCCTGATCATGATCTTCGCCCACTTCATTCGTGGTTGGCGCTGGAACATGCTGACCGAACCCGTGGGTTACAACTTGAACAAACGCCGCTCCTTTTATGCGGTCATGACCGGATACTTGGTAAACGTGGCCACCTCTCGAGGCGGTGAAGTCGCCCGCTGTGCCATGGCCTCCAAAAGCGAAAAAGCACCTGTTGAAATGCTAGTAGGCACGGTAGTCACCGAGCGCATCGTGGACATGTTGGTCATGGGTTCCCTGTCCTTGCTTTGCCTAGTTTGTGAATACGAAGCCATTTCGGGCTTTCTTCTCAAACCTTTAGAAAGCGGCTGGATCTGGGCCACTCAACATCCTGCCGTAGTGATCTTGGTCCTCGCCTTTTCGGCAACAGCATTTTGGATATGGCGCAAACGAGCCTCTAAGCCCTCCACTCCTGGCGATTCACTTTGGAGCCGCTTTTCGGGTGGATTGAACAGCATTTTCAAATTGCGCCAGCCAGGCCTCTTTATATTGAGTTCTTACGCCATTTGGATCGGCTATTGGTTGTGTATGTACGTCACGCTCAAGGCTCTACCCATGACGGCTGACTTTACTTTGTCTCAATCGCTGGCTGTCATGGTTTTTTCGGCGTTTGGCATCATCGTACCCGTCCCCGCCGGTGCGGGTGTTTGGGGTGTTGTCGCCTACGGAATGCACATGGTCTACGGCCTGGAATTGACCTCTGCTGAAACTTTTGGTATCTTCACTGTTGCATTGAGCAACCTACTGCTGATTGTAGGCGGATCGGTCTGCTACGCTGCTTGGCTTTGGGAATCCCGTAACGTTCGCGCATGAAATTGAATAGCACTCAAAAAATCTGGCCCAGAGAGACCGCGGCAAAACGGGCTCAGGCCTTGAGAGAATCGGGCAAGACCATTGTATTCACCAATGGCTGTTTCGACATTTTGCATGCGGGTCACGTTCAATACCTCAACGAAGCTGCAGCCTTGGGTCACTACTTTATTCTGGGATTGAACACCGACGCTTCGGTTCAACGCTTGGACAAAAGCCCTGCCCGCCCTCTGCAAAGTCAGGAAAGCCGTTCACTGGTGGTGGCCTCTTTGGGATTTGTGGATGCGGTCGTGCTCTTCGACGAAGACACTCCTGAGGCATTGATACGAGAAATCAACCCTCATATTCTGGTCAAAGGGGCTGATTACCAAATTGAACAAATTGCCGGTGCGCCCTTCGTTCTCTCACAAGGGGGCAGCGTCAAAACCATTGCCTTGCGCGAAGGCTTTAGCACAACGGCTATCGAGAAAAAAATACTTCGGGCACACGGGTTGGATTCGTAAATTGGGGCATGTTCAGCTCCACCCATCGGTTCCGTTTGCTGCCCCTTTTGGCCGCAGCCTTGCTTTTGGGTTCCACCTTCCATTTGGTACCTGCAGGGATTTTCACCCTTCTGGGCTTGTTGGTCTACGGGATGTTGTGGAAATCAAGCGGCGCTTTGGGCCATTCCAGCCCTGAACCATCGATGGATTCAACTCGCATATGGGTCCTGGTAGCTTGCCGAAACGAAAGCCACAGCATTCCCGCATTTTTCTCCGGACTTCGTCACTTGAATTCTCCGATAGCCGGCTTGATTTGGGTAGATGATCATTCTTCTGATGACTCCTTCATCAAGGCTCAACAAGAAGCCGACCAATGTTCATTTCCGGTCAAATTGTTGTCACTACCCTCCACTGAGCAGGGCAAAAAAGTAGCCTTGAATTTTGGGCGTAGTTTCATCCCTGACGAAGCCGATTGGGTTTGGTTTACCGATGCCGATTGCCGGGTTCAGCCGAATTCTTTGGAATGCTTGATTCAAGCCGTCCCTTCAGGTGGTGTCGCCCTCGGGGAACTGGTCTTTGAAGGCGGCCCTAGCCTTCTGAGCCGCTACCAAAAAATGGAGAATTCGGCTTTACTGACCCTCACCCAATGGGGCCTTTCCAAAGGTCATTTGCTGATGGCCAACGGCGGCAATCTACTTGTACACCCCAGCTTGATCCAACCCTTAAACAGCCAACTTTCCAGCAGTGGCGATGACATATTCGCCTTGGAGAGAAACTACATTCGGCATCCCGAATTGTTCGCTTTCGCTTCCAGTCCCGGTGCTGCTGTTCGCACCTCTGTTGAAACCCATTGGGGCGACTTTGTCCAGCAGCGTTTGCGATGGATGCGAAAAACACCTCTGCAACTGGACAAGTCAAGTTTCCAGCTGCAAATCACCTTGGGATTCTTTGCATTTAGCCCCCTGTTTTTCTTGGGTCTAGGCTGGTTTTTTGCCCCTCATGAATCAATGGAATACGGCCTCTTGGCTGTCAGTATTTGGTTGGGAAAAGCGATCATTGACCAATGGGTTTTGGCCCCGACATTGCGGCAAAAAGGACAAGACATCTCGTCGGCTTGGCTCCTCTCCATTTTGCAAACCTTATGGTTGCCCCTGTTGGGACTTCTCGCCCTCTGGCCGGGCAATTTTGCCTGGAAGGGGCGCCGTTTTTATCGTTAGCCTAGCTGCCCTTAGCTGGTTCAGCCCAGCCCAAGCTCAATGGGAGCAAAGTCGACTTCCACACCTTGACACGGCTCATTGGAAGTACCCAAGCGGAATCTGGGCTCCCTCTCCAATGGGATGCCTCACCCATTCTATCAATGCATCTCCCCATCAATGGGAATCCCTGCACATCGAACCCCATTCCAGTTCTGAAGAAATTGCCTTGGAATGGGATTGGTCAATCGGCCTATCCAGCAACAATCACCTGCAATTGGGGTGGCGATCAGGGAAAGCCGAGCAGAGCTTATTTATGGGTGGCAGTCAAGACAGAATGGAACTGCGAATGTCAGACAGCGTGGTAGTGGCCAGCCCTCACAATCATTCTTCTAGCTCCATGCACATGGTCCTACTCTTGAAACGAGATTCCCATTCCATCTCGGCCCAGTTCGTGGAGGAGGGCTGTGTCATCGATAGCCTTACTATGGCTATTAGCCCCTTGCAGAGCGACACCTTTTTTCTGCGATTGGGGCAATCGGGTCAATCGGCCATAAGCGCCCATGAGTTGCTGGGCTTTTACCGCGGCCCTGCCCTTGACTGGGGTTGGATCAGCACGAACCAAACCCAAAAATTGGCATTTACAGAGTTGAGTCTAAACTCTAATTTTTTCGGTGGATCAACCTTTGTCGAACTGCTCAACACCAGTCACGAAGTCATCAATCTAATGGGATGTTCCTTGAGTGATCCCAAAAGCAAAAAGACCGCTCCAAAATCCACTCGTTTGCTACCCGGACAGCGCATATGCCTGTCAAGCGGAATACCAGCCACGCCCATTTCGCACCAACAGTGGGCCCAACTTCCCCATTTCAACCAAGCCGGCGACACCCTCTACCTCAGCAATTCCAAAGGGGACATTCTAGCCCGCACCCATTACCGCCAGGAGCACTGGGGCTACTACGACCCCAAATGGGGATACACGCTTGAAAAAACCTGCGAACAATGGGCCTGTTTGGATGAGCACAATTGGGCCGCCTCTAGCCTGCCGGGTGGCAGTCCTGGCTTCGCCTATTCCGGGCCTTGTGAACTTGATTCCAATCTTCTATTCCATCGTTTGCCCTTGTGTTTGATATCTGAGCAATTGCATAGTTTGCAGCAACCGCCCAACAGCTGGGGATATTGGACTTATTTCCGCACCAATGACGATACTGTTTCTTTGCATTCATCAGGTACAAACCGTTGGACCCGAAGCCATTCCTCCACCCCTGTATCCGTGCATTGGTGCAGCGGTCAAAGCAGCGAATTGACCCTAGAGGTCCAAGCCCAAAGCCCTCATTTATTTTTGACTGAAGGACTTGTTGGCCCTTACGGCCTAGACCAATCCTTTCTTGAGCTGTACAACCCCAGTGACTCTGGCTTAAATCTCCATTCGTATCGCTTGGAATTTCGCCAACCCAGCGGTTTGTTGTTGGGTTCCATACCCTTGGGCACTTTGTTCCCCGTAATAGGTCCTCAATCCCTCATTCTCATCGCAGAAAACCCACCATCTTTGATGCTCTCTGAGAGCAAACAATTATCACTGTGGGTTCAATCCTGGCCCAATTGGCCCAGCGGATACAAATCATTTACCCTATACCTCTGCAGCGCCCAATTCGATCTAGATAGCCTTCCATGGCCCCAAAACAGCCTCCAAAATGGCCGATCGCTGGAGCGAATCTCCAAGAATTCACCTTGGCAATTCTCAGGCGCGCTAAATGGCAAAAGTCCCGGCGAATTTGAAAGTCGTAAACCTTTCCGGGAATTCAATCCCCAAATCAGCAATCGTTTGATCAGCGAGTCTCAGCCCGAATGCGAAATTCGCTGTTACTCTGAACAACCGAGCCGCCGATTATTGGCCCTATACACCGCATCAGGAGTCCCTTTGAAATTGCTCATGGAACAGGACTGCCCCGCCGGTGAATTCTACTTCGCCATCAACCGAGACAACCTAAAACCCCTCTCCCATTCATTATTGCTTTTGCTCGAAAAAGATGCTTCGGGAAGGACGAAAAAGCATCTATTTCGAATCAGCCGCTTAGACTAAGTTACCTTTGAGGCATGTTGAGAAGATCAGAATTTGTGGAGCGATGCCGGAAGAAATTCAGCGCCGATGAAACACAAGCGTTCTGGCTTTGGTTTTCTGCTCATTCGTTTGCCGACCAAGAAGAATACACCCAAAAGTTTGACCGGCTCATGTCAGGAGAGCCCATTCAATACATTTTCCAAAGTGCGCCCTTTCACCGCTATGAATATGCCGTGGGCCCTGGTTGTTTGATTCCCAGACCTGAAACCGAAGAGCTGGTCGAGCTCATACTCCAAAAACCAGAAATCCAGTCCCTTCAGCAATGGCTAGACATTGGCACGGGCTCGGGTTGCATTGCATTGACCCTCGCCCAAGAGCGCCCATGGAACTTCAAGGCCATTGACATTTCAACCGAGGCCTTGCAGTGGGCCCAAATAAATTGGAACAACTGCCCGGCCCATGTAAAAGAGCGAGTAGAACTCCAAGCCACTGATTTTCTGAGCTGGAATAAATGGCCCGATGGCATTCAAGCCATTGTGAGCAATCCACCGTATATCGCCACCGAAGAAAAAACCCAAATCAAGAATCGGGTTGACAATTGGGAACCTCAAACCGCCCTATATAGCCCCAATGACCCCTTACTTTTTTACAAGAAAATGGCTGAATTGTGTACCAGTACAAACACAGAACTTTGGTTAGTTCTAGAAATCAACCAGGAACTGGCCGAAGAGACAATCGAGGTATTTGCTAAAGTAGGGTGCCTATCAAAAAAAATCGCAGACCTCTCTGGAAATCTGCGATTTATTGAGGCCTTTTGGCCCGGAAATTGATTGGTTTATTTCTTGGAAATCATTCCATTTTCATTTTTCAAATCACCTGATTTGTATATCTGGGTGAGGGTGGTATAAATACCCTGAGAAAAACGCTTTTTATCTTTTTGGCCACTCTTTTCAAATAAGGCTTGAATCAAATCACCTGATTTGATAGGCTGACTCAAAGCAGAAACATACTCCACAATGATATCGCGACGAGTAGGTTCTCCTGCCTTGCGACGACCAGCACCTGGGCGCAAGGGACTCTTGGCGGGTCTACCGCGACGGCGAGGAGCGACTTCGACTTCTTTTCTAGGACGACCACGACGAGCCTTCCCAGCTTCTTTGGCTGCAGCTTTATAGGTCATGGCTTTGGCCTTCCACAAGAAAACCGAAGCTTCAGCTTTGGCTAAATCTTTTTGGAATTGTTTCTCAGCACGAGCCAATTTCTTAGCAAATTCTTTCTCAGCCAACGCGTGTGCGGCATTCAATCCTTTTTGCATGCGCCCCATATCTTTTTCCAGTGCCTGCAAGGCTACTTGAAAAGCGGACACTCCGCGCTGACTGGGCTTTTTGTTCTTAGATCCAGGTTTTCTGCCGCGGCGTTTTGGGGTAGCCTCGACAACTTCAGTTTGTTTTTTTACAATTTTTGCCATTTTAATAGTGCAAAAATAGTTGCATAAATTAAATATTAATTAATTATTCAAAATAAACACAAATTTTACAATTCAACCAGACGAAGAATAGCCTTTGGGCAATTGCATCAAGCCCTACCTTTGTAGCATGTCGGAACTACTCAATTCCATTCAACATCCCTCAGACGTTCAGCGTTTGAACCAGGATGATCTCGTAAAATTGAGTAGCGAACTCCGGGAATTCCTAATTGAAACCATTCTACAAAACGGCGGTCACTTCGCGGCGAACTTAGGCGTTGTTGAATTAACAGTGGCTTTGCACCATGTTCTGGATTTCCAGCAAGACAAACTGGTTTTTGATGTCGGTCACCAGAGCTATGCGCACAAAGTTCTCAGCGGTCGACGCAATCAACTGTCCAGCATTCGCAACCTCAAAGGATTGTCGGGGTTTCCCAACCGAAACGAAAGCGAATTCGATCATTTCGGAACAGGTCATTCCTCTACGGCCTTGTCGGCGATCATGGGAATGGCTCACTCGAATCATCTTCAAGGAAAATCAGCCAAACACGTTGCGGTGGTTGGCGATGGCGCCTTTACCGGTGGAATGATGTACGAGGCCTTGAACAACTTGCTGCAATGCCCCAGTCCAGTTTGGCTGATACTCAACGACAACCAAATGGGCATCGACCCCAATACCGGAGCTTTGAATCAACACTTGTGCGATCAAGATGGAACCATTGCCCAGTGGTGCCAATGGTTTCACCTGGACTACAGCGGCCCCATCGACGGGCATTCCATTCCAGAGCTGTTGCGGGCCTTACAAGACCAAAGCCCGTTCCAGCACCGTCTGATTCACATTAAAACCACCAAGGGCAAAGGCTACGCACCGGCCGAGAAAGAACAAACCCGCTGGCATGCCACATCCAAATTTGTCAAAATCGACCCCCAACATACCCCAAAGCCCAAAACCAAGTGGCAGGACCTATTTGGCACCATCTTGCTAAATGAGGCCAAACGGCACAATGACCTGGTTGGAATCAGCCCTGCCATGCCTACTTCATGCGGAATGGCTCCTGCCTTCCAACAATTCCCTGATCGTTTTTGGGATACTGGCATTGCCGAACAACACTCCGCAACCTTTGCCGCCGGTTTAGCTGCGGCCGGTAGTCGGGTGGTATTGAATATCTACTCCACCTTTTTACAGCGCGCCATGGACCAATGGGTTCACGACGTGGCCTTGCAAAACCTGGGTATAACCCTCTGCATTGACCGTGCGGGCCTGGTTGGAGAAGACGGCCCTACCCATCACGGAATGTTCGATCTCAATTGGCTCTTACCAGTTCCCCATCTGTACCTTTCTACTCCTGGTAGTGCCCAAGAATTGCAACAGGCCATGCGAAGCAGCTTGGAACACAAATGGCTAAGCGCCATTCGTTACCCGCGAGGCGAGGCTGAACACGATCAATTCGAAGACTTGCCTGCCCAATCGAAATTAGACCCCATTCTGTTGCACCCTGGTAAGAAGGTCGCTCTATTGAGCTGTGGCCCCTTGAGTTACGATTTGCTCAACAGCCTCCAAACTCAAAACACTCCCATTGCGCTTTACCATTTCCCTTGGGTGCGCCGTCCGGAAGGAATCATTCCCGCCCCCCATGAATTAGCTGATTTCGAACACGTAATCACCGTAGAAGACGGAGCTATTCTCGGCGGATGGGGACAAAGCATTCGCTCGGTTTCGGCCCTCGCCCATCAGCAGTGGCAACATGTTGGAATAGGAGATGAATTTGTGGCTCACGGAAGCATCGCCCAACTCCGCGAAGAATCTGGCATGAGCCCTGAGCAAATAATAGCGGTGGCTGTTAAGTGCCTTTCCCTATAGCATTCACCCAATTCTGGATCACTGCCTGACCCTCTGGAGTAAGTATGCTTTCGGGGTGAAACTGAACCCCAAAGTGCACAATGGGCCCCACTTGCCATTCAATGGCCATGCATTCACCTTCTGTGGTTTCTGCCAAGATTTTAGCTTGGGTTCCAGACAGCGATTGGAGCACCAAAGAGTGGTATCGACCCACTCGCATGGGAACGGGGATACAGGCGAACAATGGACCCCCTGAATGCTGGATCAAACTGGGCTTCCCATGCATGGGAACCTGGGCGTGAACCAACTCGGCTCCAGCCAACTCTCCCATGGCTTGCATGCCCAAGCAAATACCCAACAGTGGCTTTCGTCGAGAAGCCCTCTTCATAAATGCGAGCAAATCACCTGAGTTACTTGGAGTGCCAGGGCCGGGACCTATGACCAATGCGTCGTAATGATCCAGATTGACTTCGTCCAATTCCAAATGAGTCTTGACCTCAACATTCGAGCCTGTTGCCTGTAGAGCATGTACAATGTTGAAGGAGAAGGAGTCGAAATTGTCGATGAATAGCAGTTTCACAAGCGGTATTTTTTATTGATGCCGGGCTGAAATCCCTTCAAATAATTCGGCTCAAAATAGGCGACATCCGAAAAGGATTTGCTTACCCATTTATCAATAGACTCGGCGAGCAAAACAGCCGCTGTCAATTCCACATTTACTCCCGCACAGGTCTCAGAAACCTTAAAAGCACCATTGCCCACAGCCCAGGTGCGCGAACCTACTTCTGGAAGAGATTCTTCCTCCAACACATAGGGTCTGAGCTCCGAAACTCGATCGGGAAACGACAAAGAAAGGGCATACACTTCCGATCGGCGGGCATCCATCAAAGCCCAAATAGCCGCTCCGGTAGACCAATCAGAACCCAGCTCCAGGACAGCCACTTGAGCCAACGCTTTTAACCCCGAAACGGCCAATAAAGGAATTTTCCAGGCATAGGCCAATGACTTGGCTAAACTGCTTCCAATGCGAAGTCCTGTATAGGAACCAGGGCCCTCGTTGACCGCTACACCAACCAAGGAATAGTCCTGCTGCGTGGCTTTGGCCACCGCCCGTTCCACCAGCAAAGGCAATTGCTCGGAATGGCTCTGTTGAACCCGATTCACCGACTCCCAAATCAAGGATTTGCTCTCGATACAAGCCAAGGCAACCGAGGGGAATTCGGCTGAAGATTCAATCAAAAGTAGGGCCGGTTTCATAGGGCACTCAAACGTTTGGCATGACCATTCAAATGAACCAAATTCTTCATGTTCTCTACTTGCTCGAGCGTGTAAAGCAGTTCTTTCAAATGGTTCAGGGCATACAACTGACGCTCAGAAACAGAGGTCAACGCTGCCATTTCGTATTCGTGTTTCAGGTCCATACCCGCCTTGTGAGCCCAGTCTAGGTAAGAACCCAATTTATCAGGCACACGCTTGCCCACTTGCGATAACTCGTAAATCTGAGTCAGCAAATCCTTCAAACGAAGTTGAAGCTCTTTGTCTTCATCATCGACAAACGACAAGGTCTCGACTTGGGCTTGATCGTAGCTCTCGATAGAGGCAGCGTGAACCACTTTGGTCAATACCACGCGTTCTGTGCAGCGGCCGGTAATATCCAAGCTGCCATCTTCATACACCTGATCAACAGAAATCAACTCAACTTTGGCTGCCAAAGACTGCAACTCCCTATCTAAACTGCAGGCAACGACAAAAGGGCAATGGACCAATTGAACTTGCTCAAGCATGGCCTTGTACCTAGGCTCAAAAATGTGCAGGCGAAACACCTCATTTTCAAACAAGACTAAGGGCAAAGGGAAGAGGGGCAGCAAGGGTTGCACCTTGCAAATTTATGGCGATTAGGGCAATGAAGCACGAAGCCCAAAGCCGCGGCGATTGCCTACATTTGCAACATGGCCAATCGCGAAGTTTACATAGTGGGCGCTAAGCGCACCCCCCTGGGCAGTTTCAATGGTTCTCTCTCTTCTGTACCCGCTCCAAAATTGGGAGCTGTCGCCATTCAAGCGGCTCTCGAACAAGCCGGAATTGACCCCAATTCCGTACAGGAAGTGTACATGGGAAGTGTTTTGCAGGCTGGTTTGGGCCAAGCACCCGCTCGTCAGGCGGCAAAATTTGCGGGCATTGGCGATCATGTACCTGCCACCACCGTAAACAAAGTTTGTGCATCTGGCATGAAAGCCGTTTCATTGGCCGCCCAAGGCATCCTGTTGGGGCACACCGACATAGCGGTTGCCGGGGGCATGGAGAACATGAGTTTGGTTCCTCACTACTTGCCTCAGTCTCGCACAGGCACCAAATACGGTGAGATTCGCATGCAGGACGGACTGCAACTCGACGGTTTGACCGATGTATACAACCAAGTGGCCATGGGTAACTGTGCAGATACCTGTGCCAGCGAATACGGTTTTACCCGCGAAGACCAAGATGCTTATGCCATCAACAGCTACAAACGATCTGCCCAAGCCTGGGCTGATGGAAAGTTTCAGGCCGAGATAGCGCCTGTGACCATCAAAACTCGCAAGGGTGAGGTACTGTTTGCAGAAGACGAAGAATACAAAAACGTCATATTCGATAAGATACCTGGTCTGCGCCCAGCTTTCACCAAAGAAGGTACTGTAACCGCCGCCAACGCGAGCACCATGAACGATGGAGCTGCTGCTTTGGTGCTGGTGAGCGGAGAGAAATTGGCCGAATTGAGATTGACTCCCTTGGCCAAATTGAACGGTTTTGCCGATGCTGAGCAAGCTCCTGAATGGTTCACCACAACTCCCTCTAAAGCCATGCCTTTGGCGGCTGAAAGAGCGGGTATTAACCTGGAAAAGATCGATTACTTTGAATTCAACGAGGCCTTCTCGGTTGTGGCATTGGCCAACAACAAAATTTTGGGCCTTGATGCCGAAAAAGTGAACGTCAATGGAGGTGCTGTTTCCTTGGGTCATCCCTTGGGAGCATCTGGGGCACGAATTTTGGTAACACTGATTCAAGTATTAAAACAGAATCAGGGCCAATACGGCGGTGCCGCTATCTGCAATGGAGGCGGTGGCGCTAGCGCCATGGTTATCGAAAATTGCGTATGAACATAAACTCTGTCATTGTTTGCTTCCTATTTGGGCTCCTCCCCTTTAGATTGAAGGCCCAACAAACACCCGAAAAAACCCAACGCTCCATCTTAGCTTTGGAAGGGGCTTGGCTGTGGGCCGACACTGACTCTGCCCGTTTGGCTTCGGCCCAAGAGGCCCAAACTCTTTTGTTGGAAGGCCTTGGCCAAAAAGGTTCTTGGGACTTTGACTTTGACTCGCTGCGCACGAGCACCATTGCCATTGCCAGCCATTCTAAGGCACCCTTTCGAGTCTTTACCTGGAATGCCGTCCTTCTCGACAAGCGTTTTGTTCATTTTGGAATCCTGCAATACAAAAAGGGAAGCGAACTATACAACTTCCCCTTGTTTGATTCTGCTCAATCCCTTCCAGAAGCCTGGGACGACAGCGAATTAAGCCCCAGCGAGTGGATTGGAGCCCTTTATTACCAAGTAGTACCTCTGAATAAAACCGACTGGATGGTTCTCGGTTTTGACGGCCACAACATCAACTCCAATCGCTCCATTGTCGATGTCATCCATTTTGAAACGGATGAAAACGGGACAGATTTGAGTTTTGGCCGAGCCCTTTTCCGAGAAAGCTTGGAAGACCCCTCGCGAGCCACCCGCATGGTCTTTGAATACCACAAATCGGCGCGCATGCTGCTCAGATTTGAAGAATCAGAGAAGTGGTTGGTGGTCGACAACTTGGGATCTCCCATCGAAGGAGGCAACAGCAACCCTTATTTGCAATTTCCAACGGGCGATTACTCGGCCTATCAAGAGCAAAAAGGAGGCTCCTGGGTTCGCTTTGATCTGGAGACCTTACGCTTCGTCAAAGACAAAGAGGTTGAAAACGACCCTGAAAATTTGGAACTGCCCCAGCCCGAACCTGAAAGCGCTCAGGACTAAAGCCCTAAACTTTCCATTTTGGATTGGGTTTCTTCCCATTCTTTGCGGGCATCGCTACCCGAATTGACTCCTGCTCCCGCATAGAGCCAGGTATAGTATTGAGACAATCGAGCACAGCGCAATTGCACCCAAGCTTGAAGGCTTTGATCTTTCCAGGCCCCTAACACACCGGCATAGGCCCCACGGTCAAACGAGATGCTACTTTTCAAGGCCTGCATGGCATCTGCCTGCGGATAACCCGCCACTGCGGGTGTTGGATTCAACAACTCCAGCAATGCTGGCAAGCGAGACAACCCAATTTCAAATCGATACTCGCAGCGCAAGTGCCGCAAATCCCCATACTGGGTTTCTTGCAAAGCATCGACATGAAACCCAATACCCAAATCCGTCAATGTTTCTTCGATGAATCGACCGGTTACCGATTGCTCCAATTGTTCCTTGTTGGACCAATTCTCGCCGGCCTTTAAGGTTCCCGCCATCGCCAATATTCGACCCTCACCACTCTCCCATTGCAGCAAATGCTCGGGGGTGGAACCCATCCACAGGCCCAAATCAGGTTGATAGTAAGCAAAACCCATGGCTTGGCTATGACGATCCCTCATGGCCCTCCAACGCTGAGTCAAGGGTAGATCAGGCGAGGAATGAGCAGCCGCGCAGCGGGCCAAGACCAACTTTTCAAAATCACCTTGTGAGATGCCTTGTTTGACCCATTCCACTTGTTCAGAAAATTGGGTAAAGTCGGCGCATTCACGGGGCGCCCAAGTCAATTCTGCTCGCCGGCCCTCGAGATAGGCCCAAGGCTCTTCTTCAGTGGGTGCTGAACAGAGAACTTGGAGTTCATGAGACCCAAACGATGAAACAAACAGGGCCTCCTTTTCTTGCAACACAGCAGCCCAGTTCATGGGTCGTGATTGACCCTTTCGAATCAGAGGCTCAGCCCTGTTGGGCCACTGCATCACGTACAAACTCTCTGATTCCTGCATGGTTCAATCAAGCAAGCCCTAGGGCATGGAGGAAAGCCTTACCTTTGCAGGGGGCCTTTCTTGAGCAAAATTCCCATCCCGAGATGACAAAAACAATTTATTTAATTCGTCACGGCCAAACCGATTACAACCGTTTGGGGATTGTTCAGGGGTCTGGGGTTGACACTCACTTGAACGAAACCGGGAAGAAACAAGCCAATTGTTTTTACGAGGCCTACCGTCACATTCCCTTTCAACGCATATACACCACCGAACTACTGCGCACCAAACAGTCGATCGAACCCTTTGCGGAGCAAACCGATATACCCGTTGAGCCCATAGCGGAATTGAATGAAATCAACTGGGGATATTTGGAGGGAAAGACCCCGACCAAAAAGGACAAAGCCCTGTTTTTGGATACCATTGAACGGTGGGCTGCCGGCCAATTGGATCACGCCATTGCCGGCGGGGAAACTCCCTTGGAAATGTTTGAACGCCAAAAAATAGGGCTGGAGCGAATTCTTCAAACCCCAGAAAGCCCTGTTTTGGTTTGCATGCACGGGAGAGCCATGCGCTCCTTTCTCTGCTTATTAACGGGTGCAGAATTGAAAGACATGGACCAGTTTGAACACGGGAACCTCTGTTTGTACGTACTGGAACTCGCCCCGGGCGAAACCCATTTCCGCCTGATCAAAGAAAACGATCAGAGCCACCTGAGAACGATTGATTGACATGGAAAACTTTATCACCCTTACCATCATCGACAGAAACAACGTTGAGCATAGCATTCAAGCTCCTACAGACATGAATCTAAACTTGATGGAGCTGGCCAAAATGGAAGGTCATGGAGTAAAGGGTGAGTGCGGAGGCATGGCCCTGTGCGCCACCTGCCAGGTGTACATCGAATCGAATCATACCCTGCCCGAGCAGAGCGAAGCAGAATTGGACATGCTCGACCAAGCCTTTTTCGTGCAAGACAATTCTCGCCTCGGATGCCAAATCTACCTGCGCCCCGAACTAGATGAATTAAAAGTGCGCATTGCGCCTGAACAAGATTGATTTCATCCTGGCTTTTGGACAGCCTAGAACTCAGTTGATATTTTCCAAAATTTCTTTGAAAGTATTGAGGATTCACGTACCTTTGCAATCCTTTTTAGCAAAGAAATGGCAAATCATAAGTCAGCAATCAAGAGAATCCGATCAAACGAAGCAAAGCGCGATTTGAACCGCTATCAGCACAAAACCGCGCGTACTATCGTGAAAAATATTCGCAAAGCGGCTTCCAAGAGCGAAGCTGAAAGCTTGTTGTCAATGGCGTTTAGCGCACTAGACAAATTGGCAAAGCGCAACGTCATCCACAAAAACAAAGCTGGAAACTTGAAGTCAAGCTTGAAAAAGCACGTTGACTCTTTGGCATAAGCCAATACAACCCCTTTGAAAAAGCCTGGCCCAAAGCCGGGCTTTTTTTATGGCCTAAACTCAAAGCCCTGGAGAGCCTTTATTCATTCTGGGAATCGTGGGCCGAACATCGACCCGAACGGCCTTTAAGGTTTCAGAATATCGGAAAATGTTTCCTTTAAAATGCGCATACCGGCCTGACCCAATCCGTGTTCAGACAACAATTGGTATTCCGTAAAACGACTCAAGTCACTGGGCTCTCGCACACCTATTCGCCAAAGTGCCCGCAAGGCTGGCCGTGATAGCCCCGAAGCTCGCAATTGCGGGTGCAAACTTTTGATGCGCTGCTCCCATTCTAGCTGCACATGAATGTTGCCCTGCAGATCACAGCGGGACACTCCCATACTTTATTCGCTGACGGTAGTACCGATGGCTTCGCCCTTCACCAGACGCAACAGATTGCCTGATTCGTTCATGTCAAACACCACAATGGGCTTGCGGTTTTCTTGGCACAGAGTAATGGCTGTAAGGTCCATCACCTCCAAACCCATCTCATAAACCTTTTTAAAGCTGATTTGATCGTATTTCACGGCGTCGCTGTACTTCTCTGGGTCTTTGTCGTAAATACCGTCTACACGCGTCCCTTTGATGACCACATCGGCTTCAATTTCTACTGCACGCAAACTAGCGGCCGTATCGGTAGTAAAATAGGGATTGCCTGTTCCAGCGCCAAAAATGGCCACACGGCCTTTTTCCAAATGACGCATAGCTCTGCGACGAATGAAGGGCTCGGAAATTTGCTCCATTTTGATGGCCGATAGCAAACGAGTAGTTAAACCCGCCTTTTCAAAGGCACCTTGCAAGGCCATGGCATTGATCATGGTAGCCAACATACCCATGTAGTCGCCCGTAGCACGATCCACGACACCCCCTTGGGCTCCTTGTACACCGCGATAGATATTGCCGCCGCCAATGACTATGGCCACTTCCACTCCGGCTTCTACCACCGTCTTGACTTCTTCTGCGTATTGGGCCAACATGTCGGCATCGATACCGTAAGCTTGTTTGCCCATGAGGCTTTCACCACTGAGCTTGAGGAGTATGCGTTTGTATTTCATTGGGATAGAGGGGTTTTGGGGTAGGGCGCAAAAAAAATCCCTCAAAATTGAGGGATTCTTTTGAGAAATTTCAAATTATCCGAGTTGAACTCGTGTGAATTGCTTCACAGTCAATCCAGCTTCTACATCAGAAAGCATCTTTTCAACGGTCTTAGAGCTGTCTTTCACGAACTCTTGACTCAACAAAGTACTCTCCTTAAAGAACTTGTTCAATTTACCTTCAGCGATGCGATCAATCATGGCTTCTGGCTTGCCTTCGGCACGAGCTTGCTCGCGGCCAATCTCCATTTCGCGCTCGATGCGAGAAGCGTCAACACCACTCTTATCAACAGCTACAGGGTTCATAGCGGCAATTTGCATAGCTACGTCTTTACCAGCAACGGTATTGGCTTCAGTAGGAGCAGCGCTCAACTCAACCAAAACACCCATGCGGTTAGCTCCGTGAATGTAAGATACCACGTTGGCACCTTCCATCAAGGTATACTTCGACACGTCAATTTTTTCACCGATTTTGGCCATCTCGTCCAACAAACGAGCAGAAATGGTAGCATCACCCATGGGAAGGGCTTTCAAAGCGTCCAAATCAGCAGGCTTGCTGTTCAAAGCAATCTCAGCAACTTCTTTAGCGAAGGCCACAAAGCCATCGTTCTTGGCTACGAAATCAGTTTCGCAGTTCAATTCGATGATCACACCTGCTGAAGCATCAGCAGAAGTCATGGCAATAACAGCGCCTTCTGAAGCATCGCGATCGGAACGCTTCTCAGAGATTTTGGCGCCTTTCTTACGCAAGTAATCGATAGCAGCTTCAAAGTCACCAGAGGTTTCCATCAAAGCTTTCTTACAATCCATCAAGCCAGCACCGGTCATTTGGCGCAACTTGTTTACGTCAGCAGCAGAAATATTCGTCATAAAATCGAGAGATTACCCTTCTTGGGTTTCGGCTTCAACAGCCACTTTTTTAGTTTCCTCTTCGTTCTTCTCCTTCTTGCGCTCAGCAGAACCTTCCAAAATGGCGTTGGCCAACTCAGAAACGATCAAGTGAATGCTCTTAGAAGCATCGTCATTACCAGGGATGGCAAAATCGATGTTGGTAGGATCAGAGTTTGTGTCTACCAAAGCAAAGGTGGGGATATTCAAACGCATGGCCTCAGCAACAGCAATGTGCTCACGCTTTACGTCTACCATGAAGATAGCACCAGGCAATTTGGTCATGTCTTCGATACCACCCAACATGCGAGACAACTTGGCTTTCTCACGGTCCAACATCAAACGCTCCTTTTTGTTGATGCGCTCGAAAGTTCCGTCAGTGGCCATGCGGTCGATGACCTGCATGCGCTTAATGCTGCGGCGAACAGTCTGGAAGTTGGTCAACATGCCACCCAACCAACGCTCGGTCACGTAAGGCATACCAGCGCGCTGGGCTTCTTGAGACACGATTTCTTTGGCCTGCTTCTTAGTTGCTACAAACAAAATGCGGCGACCAGATTTGGCGATATTGCGGATAGCCGATTTGGCTTCTTCCAATTTGGCTTCGGTCTTTTTCAGATCGATAATGTGAATGCCATTTTGCTCCATGAAAATGTAAGGAGCCATTTTGGGATTCCATTTGCGGGTGAGGTGTCCAAAGTGTACACCAGCATCCATCAAGTCTTGTTGCGTATAAGCCATTGTAATGATTAACGTTTAGAGAACTGGAAGCGCTTACGGGCCTTCTTCTGACCGCTTTTCTTACGTTCAACCACGCGAGAGTCGCGGGTCATGAAGCCTGCGTGACGCAAAGAGCTCTTGAATTCGCCGTTGATGTCTACCAAGGCCTTAGAGATACCCAAGCGAATGGCTTCTGCTTGACCAGAGATACCACCACCGCGAACGTTGACAACTACATCGTACTTGCCACCGTTTTCAGTCAAGTCCAAGGGAGACTGAACAGCGGTCTGGTGCCATGCCAATGGGAAATATTGATCCAAGGGCTTCTTATTCACTGTGATAACACCGCTACCTTCAGTCAGGTAAATACGGGCTACAGCGGCTTTTCTTCTTCCAGAATTATTGATCATGCTATAGAATCTTAGAAAGTCAAGGGCTTAGGTTGTTGAGCGGCATGAGGATGCTCAGTGCCTTCGTAAACGAACAAATTGGTAAACAACTTGCGACCCAAACGGTTCTTAGGCAACATGCCGCGAACGGCTTCCTCAATCAAACGAGAAGGCTTCATGTTTTTGGCCAAAGTGCTGCGCTGACCGCCGGGATAACCCGTGTGACGGAGGTATTCTTTCTTGTCAGATTTGAAACCTGTTAACACCACTTTCTCAGCGTTGATGACGATCACATTGTCTCCGCAATCAACGTGCGGGGTAAAGCCAGGCTTGTTTTTGCCACGAACTACTGCGGCAATTTGAGAGGCCATGCGGCCCAATGTCTGACCTTCAGCGTCAACGACGTGCCACTTCTTGTCAACAGTGGCTGCGTTGAGCGAAATTGTTTTGTATGTACTCAGCGGATTCACGTTATACTATCCCTTGTTTCGGTTTTTTGGGGTTGCAAAAATAGCACAATAATTCTGCCTTGACAAGATATCCACAAACTTTTTTGCTGCTCGTCTGAAATAGACAGTTCACACGAGGAAAATTAGGGTCATTCCTAGCAGAATTGAGCCTTGGGCTACCAGTCGTCTTCGTCGGGCTGATAAGGGCCTCGAAGCGCATATTTGATACCCTCTACCATGTCCTTCACCTCGCGATCGGCCGCCAACAAATAGTAATCGGTCAGCTGAAATCCTTTTTTCAATCGCATGTAGTATTCGTGGTAGGTACGGGTCTGCTTGCCACTGGTTCCATCTTCGGCCTCAATGTGCACGAAATTGGAAAATTGGTAGCGGTATCGATCGTCTTTGAATCGAAGGGTCATTCGGTATTCCATCTTGCCCTCTTCTTTGGTTTTGTGCTCCCCGTGCTTGGTGATCATGGGAATGGTAATGACCATCGTGATTCGCTCCATGACGACGTCTTCCACGAGCATCTCCTTAACGGCCTTTTTGCCAAAGCGCTCCTCTAAGAAATTCTTAGCTCGGTAATACAGCGAATCGGATGTACATGTTTCGCACTCCCAGTCTTCTACGACGCCTTCGTAGTAAATCACTTCGCGCAAACTATCATAAGGAGGCACGAAGCGCACATAAACGGCTTTGGGTTGAACCCACTCTTCTTCTTCTTCTTCTCCGCCAAAGCCCCATCCGCCTCCGTCACCTCCGCTACCCCAAGGATCAGCACCCGCATCTCCAGTTCCAAGTTCCGTACTGTCGCCTGAACCGCTATCATCCCCTTCAAACCCCCAATCTTGGGCTTTTAGATTAGCGCTACTAAAAAGCACCGTTAGGGTAATCATTAAAGTAATAAATGAGGGCCTTAGGCCTCTGAAATCATTCTTCATGTCAGCAAGAGCGGGCAAAGATACAGTTTTCAAGTTGGGTTGAGCGTTCAAGGTCTTGAACTCCATTAACGAATTCCGTGCCGAATTATTCTAATCCTTTTGATTTTAATAAAAGCTTTTGGATCTCTTCCCAGTTGAATCCCTGCGGATTGGCCACAAACCTACCCTTGGAAAAACGCTTCAAAGGACCCTGGCCCTTGCGAATGATGCGCTGGTCTTCTTCGGGCAAAGCCGCGATTTGGCTGCACACCTCGCTGCAACAGGCCTGGTATTTTTCGGCACAGGCCGCACACTGAATGAACAACAAATGGCAACCCGTATTGCCACAATTGATGTGGGTATCGGCCGGCTCACCGCATTGGTGGCAGCGGGAGATCACATCGTCAGAAACCCGCTCAGCCAAACGCTGATCAAAAACAAAATTGACGCCTTGGAAGCGATTGCCCAGGCCTTCTTGCTTGACTTGGTTGACGTAATTGATGATTCCGCCCTCCAAATGGTAGACTTCGTTGAAGCCCTTGTACTTCATCCACGCACTGGCTTTTTCGCAGCGAATGCCGCCCGTGCAATACATCAGAATGCGTTTATCGCGATCGTGATCATGCTCATCAATGACCCCTTGAAGTTCTTCGCGAAAGGTATCAGCATCAGGACATACCGCCCCTTCAAACTTGCCGACTTCGCTCTCGTAATGGTTGCGCATGTCTATGACCACAGTATTAGGATCTTGAAGTGCCTGATTCCACTCGGCTGCACGCATGTATTTGCCGCGATTGGAAGGATCAAACTGAGGATCTTCAATGCCATCAGCGACAATTTTGGCCCTCACCTTGACGTCCAATTTGATGAAGCTCTTTTGCTTCTCCTCTATGGCCACATTCAAACGCAACCCATTCAAGAAATCGTAGCCATACAGGTATTCTCTAAAGGCCTCAAATCGTTCACTGGGCAAAGCTATTTGGGCATTGATGCCCTCTTCGGCCACATAAATACGACCAACTACTTCCAAAGACACGAGGTCTTGGTACAACTGATTCCGGAATTCGCTGGGGTTTTCGAGCCTATGGTAGGTGTAAAACGAAATCGTGGTATAGGGCCTGTAATCAGCCTCCATTCGTTTTTTCAATTCCTCCCGGCTAACAATGTTTCGCAATAACATGGTCGGGTAAAATATTTAACGCAGCAAAGATAACGAAAGAGGGCGGCCATACGGCCGCCCTCCTACTTATGTGCTTGAAGCAAAGAATTAATGGCGAACCATCACTTTGCTGCTGTGAACGCCATTGGCTGTTGCCATGCGAACCACATACATACCTTCAGCCAAAGCTTGGGTAGGAATCTGGCACACACCGTTGCTCATAGAACCCGAGTACACCAATTGACCCTGAACATTGGTCAATTCGATACCCGCGTTCAAGGCCTCCTTGCTGCGAACAAAAATCACCTCATTGGCTGGATTGGGGAACACATGGACACCGGCATCTACATCTTCAACTGAAGTCATAGCCAACTCGATGGTTTCTGATTGCAACACCTCTTTGGTGGTCATGTCCTGAACAAAGATGACAACCTTCAAGTCGTCCCAGGTTTCCACGCTGTTTTCTGAGGCGTGTTTGATGTGCTGGGCCGAAGTTCCATCAGTAGGAAGGCGATATTCACCTACAAAGGCGTAACTCAGCTGCTTGGTCACAGGTGTACCCTTGGCCAGACCGCCAGTCAATAGCATACCATTAGCATCGGGCATCATCTTTTTCATGACGTCTTCAAACTGAGTTTCTCCATTGCTTTTGATGTTCCAGTAAGTTGTTCCCTCTACAATGGCTCCAAACAAGCGAATGTTGCTGCCAGTAAAATCCACCAAAGGATTCAACGTGATGTCAGCCGTGATTTGGTTTTTCCAAGTCAAAGAGGCCGTAGCACTGATTTCTACAAAAGCAGGTTTGGCACTGAAATCATTGTACAAGGCGGTAGTGAAAGAGCTGGCGTTTTGGTCCCAGCCACCGTCTACTTCCATGCGGGGAACAGAGTTGATGCCGTAGAATGAGGTACGGGTACGAATCTCATCGGTGCAATAGGGGTCACCCGTTCCAGGCCACCATACTTGGTACTTGATGGTAGAGTGGTCGGTGCGGCCATCAATGACGGACAAGTAATTGGCGTTACCCGCCTTGCAAGGACCACAAGTAGAAGAGGTGAACACCTCGTTCAACATTTTGCGCTTGACAAACTGATCCACGACTTGAACGGTTTTTGTCAGGGTAGGCGCCGTCACATCGGAACCGTTGACTTTGGTCAAACGAACACTAACGGTGTAGGTTCCAACAGCAGAAGGAGTCCAGCTAGTAGGATGATTGATGGTTGAAGTGGCGCAGGTTGCCACTGACAAACCGCTAGCCGTACCGGCTACCCAATTGGTGCCGTCGGTGCTGTATTCAAAATCGACACTGCTCAATGAAGCCGAACCTTGGTTCACCACATCCACTTTAACTGTGAAGGGAGCTTCCGACAACTTCAAATAGGGCGCCAAATTCACGGAAGTAGCAACCGCCGCATCAACGGGCTGAGTACCAGGCATGAAGGCAAAATAGCGGTTGTCTGCAGGAGTGGGATCGTTGTTATTGCTGCACTCAAAGGCGGGAGATTGTGCATGACTGATGGCGGTACTGCCATCGATTTGCATACCTACGGTCAATTTGGTTTTGTCAGAACAAACCGCACTGTTTTTCACGCACTGAACACGCTGGTCCACTACGTAAATGTTGTTGCTGCTTTCTTCCAAGACAATGCTCATATAGGACCAACCGGTACCAATATTGGCTTCGGTAGCCGAAGCATACATGACCCACAACTGGCGATTGGGGGCAGTACCGAAAGTTTTTGAAACAATGTAGTCACCGCTTGCATT
>JALRLA010000411.1 GCA_023254645.1 Bacteroidia bacterium | reverse complement strand
AATAATACAATCCTGGTCGGCAATCCAATTCAAGCTCTGAAAACTTGACGGAGGGCAGTATCCAATTCGACACTTCCTCCCCCCAACTGTTGTAGAGCTTGGCTGAAACAAGAGCTTGTTCGGACATGATTCTCAGACCTTTTTCCCGGTCGATGGGATTTCCCAACACTTTCAAACCCAAAGCAGGGACTAGAGGCGCAAGGCGATGGCCCAAAATGTCTTCTGTTCCCCTGACGTTGGCCATCCATATTCCGTTTCCGTGGGTTGCGACCGCTACCCTCCCGTCTTCTGGTCTACTGACTACCATGTCGCAGACCATGTTGCCAATTCGGTCTTTGGCCTGTTGCACCCAAACTGTATTCAGCCCCATCAAGGTATCGGTGGCATATAGACCCGTACTGGTGGCCAACCAATACAAAGTCCCGTTATGCACCGGCTGTATCATGGCCCAGCGAACCGATGGTCCATCTCCAGACCCGCTGCTGTTCTGCTCCAAATTCCCAGCGCACTTTTCCCAAGTCTCACCTGCATCGGGGCTGTAAAAGACCGAATACACCCCATAATTGGAATAGGTCAATAGAAGTTCATTTGCATCGGCTGGATTCACCGCGATGCAACTCACATTAGCAGAAGGCATGATTGGGCTGTAAGTAATGTCTTTCACTTTGGGCGAGCCTTGATCAGCCGAATCAATGCGGTACACCCGCTTCACGCTGGTGCCGTAATACAGGCGATTGGCCGGCTCCTCGCTAATGGCCAAAGCCGTAATAAAGGAATTGGCAATCAATGGCGTATCGGCGAATCGCTCCCAACCTTGGGAAATGCTATCCCATGAACCATTTAAGGCCACTTGATCCAGATCATTGTTCCTCCAGATGTATTTACCTGCCGCCAAATACATACGCCCTCCTTCGTGCGGATCGATCACAAAGGGATTGATGAATCGGTATTTCTCCGCCCCGATAGGATCGATGCGACGAACCGAAGTGCGTTTACCAGACTCATCGACCGTTGCCCGCACCATCTTGCCCAATTGCTTAGAAAAGTAAAAGGTTTGACCCGAATCGGCTATGGCACAATACGAACCATCACCAAACAAAACCTCGTGAAATTCATCGGCATTCCCCCAACTAAGCTGTTGGTTGTTGTCTTGCAAGCCGCAGACCAGCAAATCCGAACCCGGAGTTTGCCTATCAATGGCCACTGTGTAATGTTGGGTGCTGTTGTAGCCGTTATTCAAACTGATCCAATCCACAGAAGCAGCGCTTACATCCATGCATTCAAAAACACCACCATCGTTGTAACTGACGATTCGATGGGCTTGCGACGGATGAAAAGCGACCCCATGCTGATCAGGGTGATGAATCGGCCAAACACCTACCTCTGGAAGGCTAGCCCCTTTTTTGTATCCGCCAATTTGCTCAAAGGCCAGTTCAACACCAAATGCGGTTCGGCTTCGGTACAAATTCGTACCCCCAATGAGCAGAAAATTGCTATCAGCGGGAGAAACCTCAATGACCATATCGTAGGAGCCTTGCACGTTCCAACGGCCAAAAGCATCACCTGAGGGCAATTGCTGGCTCAGGTCTTGCCAACGAGCAGAATCGGGACCATAAGGGTTATAGCGAAACAAGGCATTGTATTCCTTGTCTCCTT
>JALRLA010000383.1 GCA_023254645.1 Bacteroidia bacterium | reverse complement strand
ACCGGGCAAAGGTGCCAAAGCAGGGTCCGAAAAAGGGCATCCACCAGCGAAAGATGATCAAATCTGGCGCCAGGCGTCGGTAGCGCAAGCCGGTGCGAATCCAGTTCAAAGGGTTGACCGAGTTCAGGCTTACGTCGATGTCCAAATCATTGGGCTTGGGGTCGTTGGAGAATTGGGTTTGACCGGGAAACAAGAACCCGGGGTATTGCAGCGAAAAGGTCAAGATGCGCACCTGGTACTGTTGGGCCAATTCACGGGCCAGGCGCTCGTTGTAGGTTGCTAACCCGCCGCGAAGGGGGTGAGCCGGACCTACGATGACGGCCATTGGCTTGTTGCCGGCCGAAGCGCTCATGAGTCGGTGCGTTGGCGAATGTTGTACTGGTCCCGTTCGGGATTGCTGCGGCTGACCAATTCACCCAAGAATCCGGCTAGGAACAGCTGGGTACCGATGACCATGGCAATCAATCCGATGTAGAACAGGGGGTTGTCGGTGACCAAACGGGCCGAGGTGTTTTGCCAAACGTGCACCAATTTGTCGATCAAGATCCAGGCGGCCATCGCAAAGCCGATGACAAAGCTCAAGACTCCATACAGGCCGAAAAAGTGCATGGGGCGTTTGCCGAACTTGGACATGAAGTACAAGCTCATCAAGTCCAAAAAGCCATTGATGAAGCGGTCCATGCCAAACTTGGTGCTGCCGAATTTGCGGGCGCGGTGTTCAACCGCTTTCTCGCCAATCTTGGGAAAGCCATTCCATTTGGCGATGACGGGAATGTAGCGGTGCATTTCCCCGTAGACTTCGATGTTCTTTACCACCTCGTTGCGGTAGGCTTTGAGGCCGCAGTTGAAATCGTGCAGTTCCAGATCGCTCATTTTACGGGTAGCCCAGTTGAACAATTTGGTGGGTATGGTCTTGGAAAGGGGGTCGTAGCGTTTCTTTTTCCAGCCGGAAACCACGTCGAATCCTTCTTCTTGGATCATGCGGCGCAGCTCGGGAATTTCGTCGGGGCTGTCCTGCAAGTCGGCATCCATGGTGATGACAACCTCGCCGACGGCTTCTTTGAATCCGACGTTTAGGGCCGCGCTTTTGCCGTAGTTCTTGCGCATGCGAATGCCGCGAACACTAGTGTCTTGTTGGGCCAATGATTCAATGACCGACCAAGAGTGGTCGGTAGAACCGTCGTCGAGCAAGAGTACCTCGTACGAGAGCTTGTTTTCGTTACACACGCGCTGAATCCAAGCGTGCAACTCAGGCAAAGATTCGTCTTCGTTGAAAAGGGGTATGACGATCGAAATGTCGGTCATGGTACAATGTTAACGGGAAAACCCGATGATTTCACGCACTTCGCGCAAGGTTTTTTGGGCGCTCAATCGGGCTTTTTCAGCGCCGTAGGCGGCAATTTCGTCCAAGCGCTTGCTGTCGCCCAAGGTGGCTTGGATGCGATCGCGCAAAGGAGCAATGAAGGTCTCCATGTCTTCGGCCAGCTGCTTTTTCAAGTCGCCGTAGCGAATGCTGCCGGCTTTGTGGTCGGCCTCAAACGAGGCGATGACCTCGGGGGCGCAGACCAAATTCATCAGGTCAAAGAGGTTTTGTACGGGCTGGGATTTCGGCGCTCCAGGCTCGTTGCCGCTGTCGCTGACCGCTCGCATGATTTTCTTCTTCAAGACCGATGCCTCTTCGTCCAGGTAAATGCTGTCGGCTTCGCCCGCGCTTTTGCTCATTTTGCCGCCTCCGGTCAGTCCGGGAACTTTGACCAATTCGGTGCCAAAGTTGAAGGCGGTAGGCTCGGGGAAATACTCCACGTTATACAAGCGGTTGAAGCGGTTGGCGAAGGTTCGCGACATCTCCAAGTGTTGCTCCTGGTCCTTGCCCACGGGTACTTTTACACCACGGTGCAACAAGATATCGGCCGCCATCAAAACGGGGTAGGTCAACAAGCCGGCGTTGATGTTGTTGGGTTGGGTGCGGGCCTTTTCTTTGAAGGAGGTCACACGTTCCAATTCGCCCAAATAGGCGTTCATGTTCAAGAACAAATACAGTTCGGCCGTTTCGGGCACATCGCTTTGAATGTAGACGGTGCATTTTTCGGGGTCTAGACCCAAGGCAATGTACTCGGCCAATACGCGGCGCACGCTCGATTTTAAGTCACCCGGAGTGGGGTGGGTGGTCAATGAATGGTAGTCGGCAATGAAGAAATAGGCATTGGTTTCTTCTTGCAAGCGCAAAAAGTTCTTGTATGCCCCGAAGTAATTCCCCAAGTGCAATTTCCCTGTTGGGCGAATGCCGCTGACCACCGTTTCTTTCATGAAGTACAAAAATAGGCAAATTGGACGGGTCTTTGGGCTGATGAAAACTCTATGCGTCGCCGAAGCTAAGGTATGCTGCCCTCGGGGCTACCTTTGCCCCATGCCCCAGCGCCTCCAACTCGTGTTCAATCCCAAGCAAGCATCCGATGAAGATCTGGTACGCATGCAGTTCTTGCACAAAGCGGGTTTGCCCATGGGAGAGGTGCTTCGCATCAAAGAGTCGATCGATTCGCGCAGCCGTTACCCGAAGGTGATCATCAGTGCCGACGTCTATGCTTCGCATGAAAAGGTGCAGCACGAACAGGGGTTTCGCTTGCAGAATGTGAGTGCCGCACCTGAGGTGCACATCATCGGGGCTGGCCCCGCGGGTCTGTACGCAGCTTTAGCCCTGATTGAACAGGGTTTCAAGCCGGTGATTCTGGAGCGTGGCAAAGATGTCAAACGCCGCCGCCGCGATTTGGCTCAGCTCAACCGCACGGGTGAGGTAGACCCCAATAGCAATTACTGTTTCGGCGAAGGCGGTGCGGGCACCTACAGCGACGGCAAATTGTACACCCGCAGCACCAAGCGAGGCCCGGTTTCCAAGGTGCTTCGCAGCCTGATCGAGCACGGTGCGCCGGAGTCGATTCAGTGGTTGGCGCATCCACACATCGGCACCAATAAATTGCCCCAACTGGTCGAAAGTTTGCGCCAGAGCATCATCGCTGCTGGGGGAGAAGTGCGCTTTGATTCTCAGGTAGTAGACCTGGATTTAGCGTTCGGCAAAATCGTGTCCCTTTCCCTCTCCGGCGGATATTTACTTCCCGTTCAAAAAGTCATTTTAGCCACCGGCCATTCGGCCCGGGATATCTTCGAACTCCTGCACCGCAAACACATTTCCATTGAAGCCAAACCCTTTGCCTTGGGGGTGCGTCTGGAGCACAGTCAAGTGACCATCGATCAGCTCCAATACAAATGCGATCTGCGAGGGCCCTACTTGCCGCCCAGTTCCTACAGTTTGGTCGAACAGGTCAATGGCCGCGGTGTGTTCTCCTTTTGCATGTGCCCGGGAGGCATCATCGCCCCGGCAGCCACGGCTCCCGGAGAAATCGTAGTCAACGGTTGGAGCCCCAGCAAGCGCAACAACCCCTACGCGAACTCGGGATTCGTGGTTTCGGTCGACGAGAAGGATTTCGCTTCGTATGCGTCTCAAGGGCCCTTGAGCGGATTGGCCTATCAGACCCAAGTGGAACAGGCCTGTTTTCAATTGACAGGTTCCATTCAAGCCCCCGCGCAGCGCATCGAAGATTTCATTCAGCAAAAGCGAAGCGCTGATTTGCCTTCGAATTCCTACATACCCGGACTGCAATCGCATGATTTGAACCAAGTCTTGCCAGCGGCCATTCACGAGCGCATTCGCGCGGCTTTGGTTCAGCTAGGTCAGAAAATGCCCGCATTCCGAACCAATCAAGCCATTTTGGTGGCGGTCGAGAGCCGCACCTCTTCGCCGGTGCGCATTCCGCGCGATGCTGAAAAACTAAGCCACCCGGGCATAGAAAACTTGTACCCCTGTGGGGAAGGAGCCGGTTACGCCGGTGGCATCATGAGCGCCGCTTTAGACGGCATTCGCTTGGCGGGTGCTGTTTGCTCATCATTGGCTTGAGGAATTTGCTAACCGCAGAAGGCTTGGCCAAGAGTGGAGTAGGGGTATACCCCAACCCCAGCGAAGGCCTGTTCAATGTGGCCATGACCGAGACGATCGGCAGCCAGGTGAACTTGATCGTGACCACAATGAGCGGTCAGGTGGTGTACAGCGCTCAGGAAGCCAACAACGGCTTGACCAGCGTCAACATCAGCGACTTGGCCAGCGGCGTGTACATGTTGACGGTAACGTCAGAAAATGCCCGCGTGACTCAGAAGATCACCAAACAATAACCCTAGAAACCGACGATCCAGTGTTTCATCATTAAGGATTGTCGTTTTCAAGAATCAACACAAAGGCCCGCCTCGGCGGGCCTTTGTGCGTTTATGTCATGCATTAATCATGTTTTTCGGTTGTTAAGAAATTGAAATAGATTTTTTTCATAATCATGAAAAAACACGGCTTTTGATTATGAAATATTGATATATTGCGGACGATTCTGAAAACAATTCTTATGATGAAACACTACAAATCATTAGTATCCAAAGTGATGGGCCTTATTATGCTCATTTCTTTTGGTTTCGCTTCATCTGTGTTGAATGCACAGTTGAGCGGCAGCTACACGATTGACAACACCAAGTCAACCAGCGGTAGCAACTTTCAAACATGGTCAGCATTCGTGTCTGCCTTAAATGGTTCCGGCGTCAGTGGCGCTGTTTCCGTAAAGGTCATGAA
>JALRLA010000310.1 GCA_023254645.1 Bacteroidia bacterium | reverse complement strand
AGAATTTAAGTGAACTATCGTTTCGCAAAGGGCTACAAGACAATTTGTTTGAGTATTTGGGTACGGCCGCTCGAGAGAATGGAACCCCCAATTCTTCCGAGCTCGATCGATTGGCAAAAGCCTTTTTGATTGGCAAATCTTCTGTGTACGGAACGGCGAGTTTTTACGACTTTCTGAAAGAAGACAACAAGGGCAAAAAAGCCTATGTCTGCAACGGTACCGCCTGCGTTTGTGCTGGCAAACAAGAGCAGGTGCATCAAAAGCTGGAGCAGCATTTCTCGGCCGATCAAATCGGCCATATGACCTGCTTGGGTCGCTGCCACGAGAATTCGGCTTTCCACTTGGGTGGTGAGAACTACTCGGGTCAGGATATCGATCGCTTGGACGACTTGGTCAAGGGAGAGACCCTGAATGCCGACCAATACCATGTTGGGCATCTCGGGCCTCAATTGCTCAGCCAGCCTTTCGGCGGATTAGAAGAATTCAAAGCCCTGTTTCAAACAGCCTTGAATCAAGGCCGCGATTGGGCATTGAATGAAATCAAAGCCTCTCAAATTCGAGGTCGAGGAGGAGCGGGTTTCCCCATGGGATTCAAGTTGGAGTCTTGTGCTCAAGTCGAAAGCGATGTCAAATTCATCGTGTGCAACGCTGACGAAGGAGATCCAGGAGCCTACTCTGATCGATACTTGTTGGAACAGCAGCCTTATTCCGTGCTGTTTGGCATGATGACGGCTGGTTTTATTACCGGCGCCCAATGGGGTGTTTTGTACATTAGAGCCGAGTATCCGCAGGCGGTGAAAGAGTCACAATTGGCCATTGAAGCCTTGCGAGAAGCCGGATTGTTGGGTGAGAACATACTCGGATCAGGTTTTTCCTACGATTTCAAAGTGATTAAGGCTCAAGGAGCTTATATATGCGGGGAAGAAACGGCCCTGATCAACAGCATAGAAGGGCAGAGGCCCGAGGTTCGCACAAGGCCACCGTTCCCCACACAGAAAGGATTGTTCAACAAGCCTACCGTGGTCAACAACGTAGAGACCTTGGCGGCGGTGTACGCCATTTTGCAAAAGGGTGGTGCCTACTATGCCTCATTGGGAACCGAGAAATCAAAGGGCACCAAACTGGTTAGCCTGGACAGCTTTTTCAAACGCCCTGGTATTTACGAGGTGGAAATGGGAACGCCCCTAAAAATGGTGTTCGAAGAATTGGGCGGTGGTTTCACCCAGAGCATCAAAGCCATGCAAATAGGCGGGCCTTTGGGTGGTGTCGTTCCGATTTCCAAAATTGATGACTTGAACTTGGACTACGAGTCATTCTCCAGCCAAGGGTTTTTGCTTGGACATGCCTCCGTGGTCTGCATACCCGAGTCTTTCCCCATGATAGATTTCCTGGAACACTTGATGGATTTTGCCAGTTACGAGAGTTGCGGGAAATGCTTCCCCTGCCGATTGGGCACCAAGCGCGGCCATGAAATGTTGTCAAAAGCCAAGAACGGTAAGCTGGTCATTGATCGTGCTCTTTTCAACGATTTGCTCGATACCCTGCAAAAGGGATCTCTCTGTGCGCACGGTGGCGGAATTCCCTTGCCGATTCGCAACTCCCTGCAATATTTTGAATCTGAATTAACCCCCTATTTCAACTGATGGAAACCAAGCAAACTGCCTTTGTCAATGGTTCGGAACACGAATTCCGCCCTGGGGAAACCATTTTGAATTTTGTGCGCCGCATTGAAGGCGAAAAACTCATACCCACTTTGTGCGATGCCCCCAATTTGGACCCTTTTGGGTCTTGCCGGGTATGCAGTGTGGAAGTAGGGTTGAGTGCTGAGGGACCGCGGCGTACCATGGCTTCTTGCCATACACCGGTTACAGCGGGTTATCACATTCACACCTCTACGCCTGAAATTCAGAAACTGCGCAAGAACATCATTGAATTGGTTTTGACCGACCATCCCTTGGATTGTTTGACTTGTGAGGTGAACGGAAATTGCGAATTGCAAACCGTAGCGGCTGAAGTGGGCATTCGCAAGGTTCGTTATCCCGAAGGAGAAAATCATTTGGACCGCGAAAAGGACGAGAGTCATTCCTACATGCGATCTGATTTCTCCAAGTGCATCAATTGCTACCGTTGTGTTCGCGCTTGCGATGAAGTGCAGGGTCAGTTTGTGTTGAGCATGGCGGGTCGGGGCTTCGACAACCACATTGTCAAGGGCCAGGACGTGAGCTTCAAAGAGTCAGATTGCGTGAGCTGCGGTGCTTGCGCCCAGGCTTGCCCAACCGCTGCCATCTCTGACATTTTCCAGTCAAAAGCCATTGAGGCTACCGAAAAGACCCGTACGATTTGCAATTACTGCGGGGTGGGCTGCAACCTGGAGGTTTCCTCAACCAATGGCGAGATTCTGAGCATTCGCGCGCCTTATGACGCCGAAGTGAACCAAGGTCATACCTGCTTGAAGGGCCGCTTTGCTTTCAAGTTTTACAAACATCCAGATCGAATCACCGATCCCTTGATCAAGCGAAATGGGGTGTTTGAAAAAGCCACTTGGGACGAGGCCTATGATTACATCGCTTCTCGTTTCAAGTATTACATCTCGGAATTTGGTCCCGACAGCTTGGCGGGTATATCATCGGCTCGATGCACCAACGAAGAGAATTACTTGATGCAGAAGTTCTTCCGTGCCGTTGTAAGAACAAACAACATCGACGGATGCGCACGCGTCTGCCATTCACCCACAGCTTTGGGCATGCAACGCACCTTTGGAACCGGTGCGGCCACCAATAGCATCGAAGATTTGAAGCATACCAATGCCATTTTGGTCATTGGAGCCAACCCCACAGCGGGTCACCCGGTTACAGGCGCCAAATTGAAGCAGTTCGCCATGAAGTCGGACAACGTCTCGATTGTTATCGATCCCCGTAGAACCGAGCTGGCCGAATATGCCACTTACCATTTGCCGGTTCGACCCGGTACCAACGTAGCGGTTCTGAATATGATGATGTACTACATCATCAAAGAAGGATTGGTGGATCAACAGTTCATCGAAACCCGTGCCGAAGGCTATGAGGAATTCAAGGAGCAGGTCTTGGCTGTGAACATCGATGAGATGGAAGCCGTCTGCGGGGTAGACAAAGAACTGGTTCGCCGTGCCGCTATGGCTTATGCCAAAGCTCCCAATGCCATGAGTTTTCACGGTTTGGGCGTGACCGAGCATTCACAAGGAACCTTTACAGTTGTTCAAATTGCCGATTTGGCCATGCTTACCGGTAACATTGGCCGCAAAGGAGTTGGGGTGAACCCGCTTCGCGGTCAGAACAACGTACAGGGCTTGGCTGATATGGGCGTTCAGCCGCATCAGGGCGCAGGTTATCTGGACGTGACCAACGACGATGTCAACCGCACGTACAATGAATTTTATGGGGTAGAAGTGCCCAAGCACATTGGCCTGAAAATCCCTGAAATGTTTGACGCTGCTATTGAGGGCAAACTAAAAGCCATGTGGATCATGGGTGAAGATGTGGTGCAAACCGACCCAAATACGAACAAGGTGAAAAAGGCTTTGAACAACTTGGACCTGTTTGTGGTGCAGGAGCTCTTTATGACCGAAACGGCCAAACTGGCCGATGTGATCTTGCCGGGCGCTTCGTTCTTAGAAAAGAGCGGCACCTTCACCAATGGGGAACGCCGCATCCAAAAGGTGAACCAAGTGGTGAAACCCAATGCCAATTCCAAGCCTGATGGCCAGATTGTCATTGACATCATGAACCGCATGGGCTATGCCCAACCCGATTATACGCCCGATGGCATGCTCAAAGAGATTTCCCAAATCGTGCCCTTCTTTGCGGGTGTTACCTGGGAGAATTTGGGCATCAACGGCTTGCAGTGGCCCGTCAAGCCCGACGGTACTGACACCAAGATCTTGCACGATGAGACCTTCAAAAAAGGCAAGGGTACCTTCTTGTTCCACTCTTTTAAGGAATCGAATGAGATTGTCAAACACGGCAAGGAATACCCCTTCATTTTGACCACCAACCGAGATTTGGAGCACTACAACTCAGGGGTTCAAACCCGCCGTACGGCCAACGTAGAGATTCACACCGAAGATTTGCTGTGGATACACCCTGACGATGCCGCCCAATTTGGCATTCAAAGCGGAGACAAGGTCTGCGTGGAATCGCCCCGTGGCAAAGTGGACATCAAGGCCAAAGTAACCGACGGAGTGAAGCAGGGGGTCTTGAGTACCACTTTCCACTTCCCAGAAATCATGGTGAATTTGGTGACCTCAGATGAGCATTGTTCAGAAGCCATGTGCCCGGAATACAAGGTAGTAGCCGTGCGCATTCGCAAGAGCAAAGGCGAGTTTGCCAGGGCTTGATACCCGCTTTTCTTGGCGGTTTTTTTAGATTGCCTGCAGAAGTTAGGCTCTTTATTAAGTAGTGCTTGTTTTACTCAGTAACTATGGGAAGTGCAATATCTGTATTTCGTTCCCAACCAATAATTAGTACTTTTGGAGGGTCCAGAGACCTGATTT
>JALRLA010000266.1 GCA_023254645.1 Bacteroidia bacterium | reverse complement strand
ACCCGAGCGGCTGGTGTACTCCAAGCGGGGATCGAAATTGAAACGGGTGTTGTAGTTAATGATGAAGCTGGAGTCGAGGGTAGTGTAAGCTTTGTCGTAGCTCTCCCACAAGAGGAAGGAGCCACGCTCGCTGGTTTGGGCTTGGCCGGCCAGAGAGAATTTCAAGGGGGCCACTTTGGGAATGTACTCGTATTGGAAACCCATGCGGGCCCGGCGGTTGTGGTCGTTCAAGCGAAAGCCGTCGTCGCTGAGCGAGTTCCACATCAGTGCTAGGCCGTGTTGGCGCAGTTTGTCTTTGGTGGTGGTCGAACCCACTCGGGTGCTGTAGTAGCCTTGGCTGCCCAAAAAAGTGGGGAGTTTTTCGCTCCAGCGCAGTTGGTAGAGATCGGGAATTTGGTGCTGCCCGGCGGTCAAACTAGCTTGGAAGTACTCGCCGTTTTGCAAGGGTGCTGATCGCAAGTTGATCACGCCGTTTAAGGCGCTGGAACCGTACAAGACCGAACCGGCCGACTTGATGATTTCCACGCTGGAGAGGTTTTCAATGGGTAAATAATCAAAGGGAACGGCCCCGTCGTCTCCGTTCAAAAGGGGAATGTCGTCGTAGGTAACGGTGACTCGGGAGCCCACGCCATAGCTCCATCCGCTGCCATTGCGAATGTTGATTTGCCCATCGGTCACCGATACACCGGGAGCCTGGGTCAGTACCTCAGCCGCGTTGCGCGACAAGCGATTCTGCACCAAATAGGGCTTGATGATGCTCATTGATACTACGGTTTCTTTGAGCTTGGCCGCCTCGCGATCGGTGTTGATGACAACGGCATCCAAGTAACCGGTATCTGCATCTTGGGCCTTCAAGAGCGAGGGTCCTGCAAGCAATAGCAGGGTGTAGAGGAGCAAGGGCTTTTTCATTACCTTTGGGTATTCAACCGCTGTATACAATGATACGCAAATTTGTTGCACTGCTCGCCTTGGCTCTGATGGTGTCAGCGAGCGCTCAGGCTCAAAATTGTACCCCTGACCCGTCGTTGACGGCTCCTGGTACCTTGCCCAAAAACCTGCCCGATGGCGACTACCAAATGCCGTATGACCAGGTCATTTCGGTCATGGCTTTCCCCGATACCACCGTTGTGGTGGGTGGTCAGCCTCAGTATGTGAAAATTGACTCCTTCAAGGTGAAGGGCATGATCGGTTTGCCCCAGGGCTTGAGCTACACCTGCTGGGATGCTTCTTGCGTGTTTCCTCCCGATAGTTTGCGCTGCATGCGCATCAACGGTACTCCTTCAGAGGGCGGTTTGTTCCCTGTGTTGATTCCGATCACCATCTACGCCAAAGTAGGTGGCTTTTTCGCGGTTCAACAGCCTGACACCATGCGCGGCT
>JALRLA010000245.1 GCA_023254645.1 Bacteroidia bacterium | reverse complement strand
CAACCCCATCAATGTGCTATGCGACATGATTTCCAGTATGCACGATGAAAACCGTCATATCACCATTCCCGGCTTTTACGACAAGGTTTTGGAAACTTCCGAATCCGATCGCAAGGCCTTGGCTAGCATTCCATTTGATTTGAACCAATACAAATCGCACTTGGACATTGACGATGTCATGGGTGAAAAAGGATTCAGCACCATTGAGCGCACGGGCATTCGTCCCACCTTGGATGTCAATGGCATTTGGGGCGGATACATTGGCGAGGGAGCCAAAACGGTATTGCCCTCAAAAGCCTACGCCAAAATCAGTATGCGTTTGGTTCCCAACCAAACCTCTGATGCCATCACTGAGCTGTTCCAAAAGCACTTTGAATCAATTGCTCCCAAGGGAGTTCGAGTAAAGGTTACTCCGCATCACGGCGGGGAACCCGCTTTGACACCCACTGATAGCATTGCTTTCCGTGCCGCATCAGCCGCCATGAAGGAAACCTTTGGAAAAGACCCCATCCCTACTCGCGGTGGTGGATCCATACCCATTGTGGCTCTCTTTGAAAAGGAATTGGAAACCAAAACTGTTTTGATGGGATTTGGATTGGACAGCGATGCCATTCACAGCCCCAACGAGCATTACGGAGTATTCAACTACTTCAAAGGAATTGAGACCATCCCTCAGTTCTTCAAACATTTCGCTGCGCTAAACAACAATTGATTCGCCTATGGCTCTCCTGGAAGGGGAAATGTACGAAGCGTACCGCGCTGAGTTACTGAAACAATACAGGCACTTGTTGCGCACCTTGGGCAAAGACTTGTCTAAGGAAAAGGTGAAGCTTGTTCACGAGGCTTTTGACCTCGCCGCACGAGCACACGAGGGAACCGTTCGAAAGAGCGGTGAGCCTTACATTTTTCATCCGTTGGCGGTCGCACAAATCGCCGCAGGAGAACTAGGTCTGGGCGCCACATCTGTGGTGGCCGCTTTGCTGCACGACACGGTCGAAGACACCGATATCACCCTTGAAGACATTGAGTACCGTTTCGGTCCTAAAATTTCAGCTATTATCAACGGATTGACCAAGATCTCTACCGTCTTTGATTCGGTTGACCGGGACACCAGTAGCCAAGCAGAGAACTTCAAAAAGGTTCTGCTTACCCTAGGTGAGGACTTAAGGGTGATCTTGATCAAGCTGTGCGATCGTCTTCACAACATGCGAACCTTGGGCTCTGTGCCTGAGAGCACCAAATTGAAGATCGCTTCAGAGACGATGTTCATCTACGCCCCCCTGGCTGATCGCTTGGGTTTGAACGCTGTCAAATTGGAGTTGGAAGATTTGGCTCTGAAGTTCACCGATCCCGATACCTACAAAGACATTTCTCGCCAATTGGTTGAGACCAAACGGGTCAGGCAGAAATACATACGCGAATTCATTGAACCTCTCAAAGGTGAATTGGAAGGTTCAGGGGTAAACATTGTGGAGATAAAAGGAAGGCCCAAGAGCATATACTCCATTCATCGAAAAATGCTACGGCAGCAAATCCCTTTTGAGGAGGTCTATGATGCTTTTGCCATTCGCATCATCATCGACTCCCCCCTCAATTTGGAAAAAGCCGATTGTTGGCGTGTGTATGCCATCGTAACGGATCGATATCGTAGCCATGACAAGCGCTTGCGGGATTGGTTAAGCCACCCAAAAAGCAACGGTTACAGTGCCTTGCACACGACGGTTCTAGGCCCCAAAGGCAAATGGGTAGAAGTGCAAATTCGCTCCAAGCGCATGGATGACGTGGCAGAACGAGGTTTGGCCGCCCATTGGCGCTACAAAGCTGACCTACCCGGTGCCCCCATTACGCCTCAAGACCAAGCCTTTGAGAACTGGCTCAATACCGTCAAAGACACCTTAGCCAACAGTGACATGTCGGCTTTGGACTTGGTATCGGAATTTCGCAACACCATTTTGGGAGAAGAGATGTACGTCTTTACTCCCAAAGGCGATGTCAAAAGTCTGCCGGTCGGCTCAACCGCCTTGGATTTTGGTTTTGCCATTCACTCCCAAGTGGGTTTGAGAACCATCGGGGCCAAAGTGAATGGGAAATTGGTCCCCATAAGCCAAGAATTACGAAATGGAGACATTGTCGAAATCATT
>JALRLA010000116.1 GCA_023254645.1 Bacteroidia bacterium | reverse complement strand
CCCCGAGCTTCCAAATCCATCAGCGTTTGTACGTTGACGTGTTCGATCTCCCAGGTCAGGGCCGAACAGCCGTCGGCCAATCGGCGAATGGCCGCATCATCCTTAAGTGAACCGACGATCAACTCATCGGCCAAATAGGCGGCTGGACAATCACGGCTGGCTTCCAGCACGCGGTAGCGGGCTGGAGGCAAGGCCTCAGAATCTTTGTTCATTCGGGTGGCGCAACCCTTGGCTGCTTCGAGCATCATCATGCCCAATTGACCCCCACCAATGATGCCAATCAATGGCTGATTGCTTGCTTGTTCGCTTCCCTCCGACATGCCACAAAGATAGCATGTGCTTTTTGCTATCTTTGATTGTTCATGGATCCCATTCCTCCCTCCCAGATATTGGTGGTTTTGATCTGCCTGGTCACCATAGCCTTTTTCTCAGGCATGGAGATTGCCTTTCTATCGGCTTCGCGTTTGCGCATTGAGTTGAAAGGTAAAAACGGGGGATGGGGCGGCCGCTGGATGGCCTGGTACACCAAGCGACCCACCGAGTTCATTTCAACCGTATTGGTCGCGACCAACTTGGCTTTGGTTATCTATGGCATGTACATGAGCGATCTCTTGCAGAGTTTGTTTCATCCGATTGGCTTGGGAGGAGTTGCAGAATTTTTGCTCATCACCGTAGTAAGTACCTTAGTGGTGTTGGTGACGGCTGAATTTTTGCCTAAGACGCTGTTTCGCTTGCATGCCGATTCCTTGCTGTTTACCCTTGCGGCACCCTTTCGTTTGTCGCACCTTGTGTTGTGGCCCTTGATACAGTTGACCCGTCAGTTGTCGTCTGGATTGCTGAAATTGTTTACCAATCAGGCCCAGGGCGAGAATCCGCCGGTGTTTACCAAAGTAGATTTGGACAACTACTTGTCTTCGCTCGAAAAAAACGAGGGCTCGGAAGAGGGCGAAATCGACACCGAGGCCTTCAAAAACGCCCTGGAATTTTCAGACGTTCGGGTCAAAGACTTCTTAGTGCCCCGCAGGGACATGGTGGCCATCGACATAGAAGCTCCCATCTCGGAACTTCGGTCCCTGTTCATCGAGTCTTCTTTATCGCGCATTTTGGTCTATCGCTTGAGCGAGGCCGAAGACGCTCCTCAAGACCCCTTGGATTCCATCATGGGCTTTGTGCACCACAGCGATTTGTTTCATCAGCCCGAGCGCATTCGCGATATTGTTCACCCGGTATTGATTGCCTCAGAAACCCTGCAGGCTCAAGAATTGCTGCGCCGCTTCATCCAAGAAAAGCGCAGTGTGGCTCTAGCCATCGATGAGTTTGGAGGAACGGCCGGTATGGCGACGATTGAAGACGTGGTCGAAGAAATATTTGGTGAAATTGAAGATGAGTTTGATACCGATGACGCTTCTGCCGTTCAATTGGGCCCAAATCACTACCGTTTCTCCGCCCGCCTTGAAGTGGATCATTTGAATCAGAAATACGACCTGGAAATTCCCGAAGGGGATTACACCACTTTGGGGGGATTTGTGATTCATTGCACTGAAAAAATACCCGTTGAAGGAGAGAACTTGCGCTGTGGTCGTTATGAATTTAGCATCACTCAAGCCCAAGGGGCTCGTTTGGAAGAATTGGAACTACGCATTCATGCCAGTGAAGAATAAAACAAGATCATACCTGCTTCTGCTGCTGGCTGTCGTAGGTCAAGGAACGGCCTTGCGTGCTCAAGAGGCCACTATGGCTTTGACGCCGGAGCCCCGCTGGGAAATGCTCATCAACGTCACCAATGCTGTATCAAGAGCAGCCGGTAACACGACGCGAACGGTATTGGATGATCCCTATGCCTTCGCGATGAAAAGAGTCAATGCGGCTGAGACAGCCGCTTGGCGCATGGGCATGAATGGGTTTCGTCGCGGTACCAACGATGTGCTGATAGACGGGGGTACTCGGGTCAGCCACGAATGGGAATACAGCCTGATATTGGGACGAGAATTTCGCCGTAACTTGGGTCATGGCATCACACTGACTTATGGTTTGGATGGGCAAGCTTCCCTGAGGCAGGGCAGTGTAGTCACCGAGCAAATTGACCTCTTGGGGAATACGTCTTCAACTGAAATCATCGATGAAGATTTTGGTGGAGCCGCTGGCCCTTTCTTGGGTTTTCAATGGCAATTTCACCCCAATTTGTGTTTGTATACGGAGGCCAGTGCTTATTACCGAGTCGGACGCTTGTACCGAACCTTAAGTGGCAATGGTTCGACAGCGGTTTTGGAAGACCGTGTGTATGAATCTCTGGTGCCCATGATGCCGGGTTCGTTGTTTTTGGTGATTCAGTTCTGATATGAAGCGCATTGCTGGTTTCTTGCTCGTCTTGTTGCTTTGGGGCAAAGCCTGGGCTCAGGTATATCCACCTGTTACGTACAAAACGCAGAGTTATTTGCGCACGGTCAATTTGGATAGCCTGCGGGTTTTGGAGCAAAATTATGTAGGCTTCTCGGCCAACCCCATGTTGTCGGCCTTGTTGCCCTTGAACCGCATTGATCCTCGAACCGATTTGGTCTCTTTGAAGTACCGCCGATTCAAAGGATTCAAGTCCATTTCCTACACCTTCGGTATGGCCACCGATGACGTCAATGACCAGTTGGATTTTGTTGGGGCTCACATCCTATTTGAGCGCCGTCGACCCTTGTCCGAGCACCTTTGGTATTACTCAGGTCAGGGTATAGGCTTTGAATTTTTCACGAACCCTCAACAGAGCTTCTTTTTTCAGGACGACGCCTTCTTCTTGGTCATGGTCAACATGGGCGTAGAATACCGCGTCAATGACGTGTTTTCGTTGAGTACGGAAACGGCCGTGCGATTGGGGGCGGGTAGCATTGGAATCGCCGAAATTCGGGCCCCAGTTTCCATCATGGCCCACTTCAACATCACCCGTTAAGGGCGTTGTTCAGCGGCGTACTCAAACACCTTTTTCATCATCTCCGTGGTACGGGCCACAGGGTCTTGGCGAATGGAGTCTTCGGCCTTTCGCACTTCTGAAAACAATGCCGTGGTAGCTTGAGCCGTAACGTATCGATTCAAGTCTGCTTCAACGGGACTACTGAGTCCCAATAAGCGCTGGTTCTTGTTGATCAAGTTGGCGGCTTTGGTCCAATGCTGGCCCAGTTTCACCCCATCTAATGCCGCTTGTACATCGGGATAAAAGGCGGTTTGCAATTCGCCTTCTAGGTTTTCTTGAAAGTACCGGGTGGCAGCCCCTTCTCCACCGGTGAGAATGCCCATGGCATCGGCGAAATTCATGTTCTTGACCGAATTGCTGAACAGGGGAAGTGCCTTTTGCATGGCGTTTTGTGCTCCAAGGTTCATGGCCAAAATGACCGAGTCCAATGAGGGGCCAATCAAAGGGTTCAAGATTTTTGATCCGCGCACTTTGGTCTCGATTTCTTGCAGTTCAGTGGGCAGGAAAATTTTATAGGAAGATTCCAAAAAGGAGGAGGCACCGGGACCGGCCAATCCTTTGGTGCTCAGGGCTACTCCTTGCAACAAGGCTTCTTTCAAGCCTTGGCTGGCTTCTTCGGGGCTGGGCTTCCAGGGGAGCTGAGTTTGGGCATTGATCTCATTGGCGACGCTCAAGGCTTGGGTGAGCAATTGGGTTTTGCAAGCGCTCATGGCCAAGGCTAAGGCCAGCAGGGATAGGGAAAGCTTTTTCATTTGGCTAGATTTGCTCTTCGATGAGCAAATATCATGCACAAGTAGATCAAATACGCGCGCTCTTGGAATCAAAAGCGAATGCAGATCGGGCGGCTTCCATGGCGGCCTATATGAAGGACCACTTTGTGTATTTGGGTGTAAGCAGTCCAGAGCGGGCAGAGCTGTTTAAGGCGTTCAAGCAGGCTTACAAGCCCTCATCAGAGTCTGACTTGTTGCACCTCATGGATTCGCTTTGGCAGCAACCCGAACGCGAATTTCAATACTGGGCCATGAGTCAATGGGAGGCCTCCCGCAAACTCATTGGCCCAGAGGGTGCGGCTTTTGCGGCGGGATTGGTGTTGCAAAAGAGTTGGTGGGACAGCGTCGATTGGTTGGCCGGCAATGCGCTTTGCCTCTATTACAAATCCAGACCGGCAGAATTGGACAAGGTTCGTTGGTCTTGGATCGAGCACCCCAATATGTGGATGAACCGAACGGCCATCATCGTGCAGTTGAAGTGGAAAGAGCAAACCCGCACGGATTGGTTGGAGGAAGCCATTTTGCCTCATCGCCAAAGCAAGGAGTTTTTTCACCAAAAAGCCATTGGATGGGGGCTTCGGGAATACGCGAAAACCGACCCACAATGGGTCTTGGATTTTGTGCAACAGCACGAATTAAAACCTTTGAGTGTACGCGAGGCGACCAAACACTTGCGTTATTTTTTGCTAGGCCCAACCAAGTAATAAACACCCATGGTCAAGAAATTTCGAAGCCAGGGTAGAGCCGAAATTAGTCCCCACTGAACCCGGGGCTTGATGCCAAATTTGTATTGGTAAATGGGGTTAAAGAGGTAATCCTTTTTGGCCAAAACCCGCAAATCAGAAGCTCGGCAAATGCGGCGAAAACGCTCGATGGAGATGCCCGTTGAGCGAATTTCTTTCATGGTGCGAATGCCACTTTCGTTTACCCCGAACAATTTCAAAGCCGCGGGGTACAAAAAACCAGGAAGCAAATGGTAATAAGGCATTTTGGAGGCCAGTTTACCGGGCAGAACCTGTTGGTGACCGCCGTAGGGCATCATCCACGGGGGGAAGGCAAAGAAAACACGCCCACCGGGATTGAGAAAACGATGCAACTGGGGCATGAATCGGGCCTGATCGGGTATGTGCTCGATGACATCTTTCAAGATGATCAGGTCAAAGCCCTGGCCCAAATCAGCCTCGACGTCAACGTCGTAGATGTCTTTGTTGAGGAAGCTCACCAGACCCTTTTGGAGTTCTTCGGCCATGAATTCACGGGCAAATTCCAAGCGGCTTTCTTCCAATTCGATGCCCACGCAGGTATAGCCCAAATCAGTAAAAGCCTGCAATACCCCTGCCTCTCCGCAACCAATTTCAAGGATGCGAGCGCCAGGTTTAAGTTCTTTTTGAGACGTTATGAACGGAATAATGTGACCTACTGTGACCTTTTTGGTCATGTCAAAGTAGTAGCGCTTATCTCCGTGAAATTCGTACACCTTAGAATTGTTGACCGATGAAGAAGTGAACTTGACCCGGTTTTCCGCTCAAAGGCACGTCTTTCCAGTCAAAGCCGTAAGCGTAATCAAGACCAATCAAACCGAACATGGGCATGAACAAACGAACACCCACACCGGCAGCACGCTTGAGTTGGAAGGGGTTGTACTTGTCCAAGCTGCTCCAGGCATCACCGGCTTCCAAGAAGGCCAGGCCGTAAACGGTGGCCGTTTGACCGGTGGTGATGGCTTGGCGCAATTCAACGGTGAATTTGTTGTAAATCGGAGCACCGGCCTGACCGCCCATGGCGGTCTGAGAAATGGTGTAGTTGTCGTAACCGCGCTGAGAAATGATCTCGGTAGCGGCAATGTTGAAACCGAAGATACCGGCTCCACCGACTTGAAATCGCTCGAAGAAGGTCAAGCCCAGATCGGGATTGTAGTAACCCAAGAATCCCATGCGAGCCTTGGTCATCAGAACCAATTTCTTGTATACAGGGGTGTACCACTCGGCATCCAATTTCCACTTGTAGAATTCCGCCCACTTGTACTTTTCGTTCATGCTCATGGTCGTGTAATCCTTGTTGCTCAGCAAACTCAAAGGAGGAGTAGCCTGGGTGCTCAAAGTGAAGTTCGAACCAGAGGTCGGGTATATGGGGTCAGATACTGAACTACGGGCCAACACGATTTGGGCCGAGGGGTTGTAGGTAATGCCATTGAATCCAGAGGGGAATCCGTAGAAGCCACCATCCATGTTTTGCATGCGGTACTTCTGGAAACTCACGCTGTATTGAATCGAAAAGAAGTCGTCGGGCCACTTCAAACGTTGACCAAAGCTGATGGTAGCACCGGTGTTGAAGAACTGCTGCTTGTTGGGATCAGTTTTGGGACGGAAGTCAAAGCTGTTGACCGTGTGGAACAGCGAAACTGAGAAGGAATTCGGCTTGGCGCCGCCCAACCAGGGTTCGCTGAACGAGAAGGTATAACCTTGGTAATTGGCTCCGTTGCTCTGGGCACGAATGGACAATTTTTGGCCGTCACCGGTGGGAACAGGGTTCCATAATTCCTTGTGGAATAGCTTACGGGTAGCAAAGTTGTTCAACTGAATACCTGCGGTACCAATCAAGGTAGGAGCATTCGAATAGCCGTACATGTTTCCACCCCAGCCACCAGAGAGTTCGATTTGGTCGCTGGGCTTTTCAGCCAACAAATATTCGATGTCTACCGTTCCGTCTGAAGGGTTGGGCTTGGGGTTGACATTCATTTGTTCGGGATCAAAAAGGCCAATGGCGGCCAAATCTCGCATGGTGCGTTGAATGTCAGCTCTTGAGAAAATGTCGCCCGGTTTGGTTCGAATTTCTCGAAGAACTACGCGGTCAGTGGTCTTGGTATTGCCCTTCCATGATACCCGACCTACGGTGGCCTGGGGGCCCTCCATGATGCGAATTTCCAAGTCAATGGAATCGTTGAAAACAGCCACTTCAACGGGGGTCATGTTGAAAAACAAATACCCATCATCCATGTAAAGGCTTTGAATGTCAAAGCCCCCGGGGTTGGCATACAAACGCT
>JALRLA010000108.1 GCA_023254645.1 Bacteroidia bacterium | reverse complement strand
AAATCAAGGTTGAAAGGTCATCTCTCGTGACCGATGCATATCGATCAGCAATGGCAGACTCGTGCTGACTCAACAGCTCCGAACCTTTGGCCATGGCCTGGTCGTAATTCGAAACCATTCCAGAACCATCGGCGTCGTTCGGCAAGTGAACCACCCCCTGAACCGTGGCGCATTTATCCTGGACTTTTTGGAATTTTTTCAGTAAAAAGGCATTGCCTGTAAACAGCAATTTGGCACCGCTGTCATTCAAAATGAAGGCCGTTTCCTCAGCCGTCAAAGTCGTGTAGATGGAGACGTTGACCAAACCCATTTTCTGTAAGGACTGATCAATGGAATAGTATTCGGGGCAATTGTCCATGCACAATGCCACCCGATCTCCCTTTTCCAATCCGATCGACAAATAATAGGAACACAGTGACTGAATGTCGTTCAAGATGCTGCCATAACTGATGTCGATCCAGTCGCCCGAAACTTTGTGTTTGAGGTAAACCGAATCAGGAGTATTCAATTGGTGGGCCGCATGTTCAAACATGGCATGCAAGGATGCAAAACCGGGGTCATTCAGAGTCATGGTAGTGTTTGGCATAAATTCCAGAATAAACAAATATGGGTCAAATGGCGCCAAAATAAAAGGGCGACCCGCTGGGTCGCCCTTTTCAATCGAGTTCTATGAAGTTTAACCTGCTTCTGCTTCAACAGAAACCACCTCGGGCACCATGCGCTTGAGCAGGTTTTCAATGCCCGCTTTCAGGGTCATGGTTGAAGAGGGACAACCGCTGCAAGAACCCTTCATTTCAACAGTGACGATACCGTCTTTGAAGGATTTGAAATCAATGGCTCCGCCATCCATTTCTACGGCAGGTCTCACGTGATCTTCCAGCAATTGTTTGATTTTGCGCTCAATGGCCGTTTCCTCTTCCGGATTCAATTCTTTTTTGGGAGCTACAATTTCTTTGCCGTCTTGAATCCACTCGGTGAAGAAATTGCGCAAATCGGGAATCAGGTCGAACCATTCGTAATCGTTGTTCTTGGTAATGCTCACAAAGTTGTTCATGATGAACACGCCACGAACAAAAGGCATCTCAAACAAAGCCTTGGCCAAGGCGCTGCGATCGGTTTGATCGGCTTGGCGAAAATCAGCACTGTCATTGGGCAACAACATCTTGTTGGCCACGAACTTCATGCTCTCAGGGTTGGGTGTAGCTTCGGCGTAAACCGTTACAACATCTTGCAAATCGTTTGACATGGTAAAATGGTTCTACAAAATTACGGCGTTTTTGTTCAGAACTGCGAGTAAGGGAAGCGATTAATTGCGCTTTCTTCGACAAGTTTCTGTCGGATTTTCCGACCTTTGGATTTCACCAGTATGGCCAAAACGAAAACTGCTTTTTTCTGCCGCAGCTGCGGATATGAGAGCCCCAAGTGGGTGGGCAAATGCCCAGGATGCGAGTCTTGGAACAGCTTTGCCGAAGAAATCAAACCTACTCAACAAGTGCAGGTCTGGAAACGCAGCCATGCCAAAACCGTCCAAGCCCGCACCCTGAGCGAAATCGAGACCGAAAATCAAATTCGCCTCGAATTGCCCGATGCAGAATTGAATTTGGTTTTAGGCGGAGGGCTGGTGCCCGGAGCCGTGATCTTGCTCGGCGGTGAACCCGGTATCGGTAAAAGCACCCTACTGCTGCAAATGGCTTTGACTCTCAAAGCCAACACACTGTACATCAGCGGGGAAGAAAGCGAAACCCAAATCAAAATGCGGGCTGAACGCTTGGGCGAGCTCGACAGCTCCTGTCGGGTCTTGACCGAGACCATGCTGGAGAACATCCTCAAGTGGGTCGATTCTGAACCCCCTGAGGTGCTGATCATAGATTCCATTCAAACCCTGTACAGCGATGCGCTGGAGGCTACCCCTGGCAGCATCAGCCAAATTCGCGAATGCACGGGGAAGCTGCTTCAATATGCCAAGGAAACCGGAATTCCTGTGTTCCTAGTCGGCCACATTACCAAAGACGGCAGCATTGCAGGTCCCAAGATTTTGGAACACATGGTTGATACTGTGCTTCAATTCGAAGGCGACCGTCACCACAACTACCGCATTTTGCGCACCCTGAAAAATCGCTTTGGAAGCACCCATGAATTGGGCATTTACGAGATGAGTGGACAGGGTCTTCGGGGGGTCAAGAATCCCTCAGAAATATGGCTGAGCCAGCGCGAGGAAAAATTGAGTGGCGTTGGAATTGCCGCTGTTTTAGAAGGAATTCGTCCCTTATTGTTGGAAACCCAAGCGCTGGTCAGTTCAGCCGTTTATGGCACTCCTCAGCGATCGGCGACGGGATTTGATTTGCGTCGACTGAACATGCTATTGGCCGTCTTAGAGAAGCGCTGCGGGTTCCGTTTGGGAGCTCAAGATGTTTTCGTGAATCTCGCCGGCGGATTGCGCCTAGAAGACCCCGCCATTGATTTGGCCTTGATGGCGGCCATCATGAGCAGTTATCACTCCGAGCCCATACCAGCGGGCTGCGTATTCAGTGCCGAAATCGGATTATCAGGTGAGGTGAGAGCTGTTCAACGCGTCGAACAACGAATTGTAGAGGCCGAAAAGTTGGGATTCACCGACATCATCATTTCCAAGTACAACAAGTACCAAGCCGATCCAAAATGGAGCATCAAGGTGCACAGTTTTGGACGAGTGGACGAAGTCTTCTCCTGGCTCTTTGCTTAATAGCTAGGCGCAGCCATGGTGCGTTCGCGCAGAACCGACTTGGCCAACAAGACCATTTTCTGAGAGTTGGGAATGCGGATGCGCGCTTCCAGAATTTGCTGAGCTGTAGTGCGCTCAATTTTCTCTAGCAACTTCAAATAATACACGTAGGCGGTATAAACACCCAATCGGCAGCCCACGGGCAGAGCTACGATGCCTTGGTAAGCGTGTTCAAAGTCCTTCTTCACCTCTTGAATGATGGTCATCTTGTCTATGTCGGTGAAGCAATCAAAATCAACCCCAGGGAAATACACCCTTCCTCTGTCTTCGACATCGCTTTTGATGTCTCGCAGAAAATTGACCTTTTGGAAAGCGGCACCTAAACTCTGAGCGTGAGGCTTCAATCTCTCGTAAGCTTTCTGATCCCCGTTGCAAAAAATGCGCAAACACATCAGACCAACCACCTCTGCACTCCCATATATATAGGTATCGTAACTCTGACGGTTGTGCTCAGTGGTTCCCAAATCCTCTTCCATGCTTTGAAAAAAGGGCTCTATCAATTCATAACCGATGCCGTATTGATTAGCCGCCAATTGGAAGGAGTGCAAAACGGGATTGGTAGAAATGCCATCTTCCAACGCCTGATAGGTCTGTTGCTTCAATTGAGCCAGCAAGCGTTCCTTGTCATATCCGTGAAAGGTATCGACAACTTCATCGGCCAATCTCACGAAACCATAAGTAGCAAATACCGCCCAGCGATACTCGTTTGCCAATAAGCGAATTCCCAGCGAAAAACTGGTGCTGTAATTCAAAGCGATTCTCTTGGAAATCGCGTGGGAAGTCTGATTAAACAATTGAATGCTCATCTTGAATGCGTTCTGTTACCAAACGGGAACCAATGACAACAATGGGCAGACCGGTTCCCGGTACGGTCGATGCCCCGACGTAATAAACGTTGTTCAATTCTTCGTCCTTGTTGGCCGGACGAAAAGCCCCGATTTGGTTCATTCCATGAGCCAATCCCAACCCGCTGCCGCGATAGAGATTGAACATAGAGGCCCAATCGACGGGCGTGTAGATGGTTTTGGATTCGATATTGGAGGCAATGTCATACCCCACTCGCTCACCCAAATCTTCAATGATGCCTTGGGCCAAAGTCTCTGCATCGCTCCAATCGGGTTTCACTCTCATATCCGGTACAGGACAGAGAATGAACAAATTCTCGCAGCCCTCAGGAGCGCAATTTGGATTGCTCTTGCTGGCTACATTGACGTAGTAATAGGGTTTTTCAGGGGCTACCGAAGAACGGAAGATTGTATCGGCATAGTCCCTAAAATTGTTGCCCAAGAAGTAATTATGGTGATGTATTCCAGGGATTTTACCCTTTACACCCAAGTAGATGGTGAAAGGAGCCAAGGTCCAATCCATCGCATCCAATTTGGCTTCTGAGAATTTCTTTCGGCCCAAAAACTGACCTCTGAACGAAGCAGCATCAGCGTTGATGACATACAAGTCAGCGGTGTGCAAGTTTCCAGCCGCATCGCGAAGACCGGTCATTTTTTTACCGGAATACTCAGCGGCTACAATTTCACAGTTGTACTGAAATTGAACCCCGCGAGCCTCCAACAAAGGCAACATACCCTTGACGATGTTGTACATCCCGCCTTTCACGTTCCAATAACCATCGTATTGGAGTTCGGTGTAGTTCAACAGGTTGTAAACCGACGGGGTATTGAATGGAGTCGCTCCCAAAAAGAAGGCAACCAAGGAGAAAATGATTTTTACTTCCTCGCTTTCGAAATGGCGCTCAAGTTCAGCCCAGAAGCTCCTGAACATTTTGGGCAAATGCTTAATGGGCACCTTGGCCATTCCCAATAGATAGTGAAGAATGGAGTCGAAGTTCTTTTTGACTACCCGGTATTCCGTATCGTGAAAAATGGATTTAGCACCGGCCAAATAACCCCTGGCCTTGGCCTCGAAATCATCTTCAATGCCTTCAAACTCCTTGGCCAACTTGGTCAAGTCCTTGTGCATTTGAAACACCCGGTCTTGGCCAGCGATGTTCACTGTGTACAAGGGGTTCAACTCATTCAATTCAAAAGGAATGGGTTCCCCAACGCTTTCAAACAACTCTTTGAACTCGTAGCTCATGGAGAAGAAACTGGGGCCCACGTCAAAGGTGTAGCCATCTTTCTCCAAAATGTGCAAACGACCTCCGGCGCGTGATTGCTTTTCGACAATCTTAACCGCATAACCTTTGTCACTCAAACGAAGGGCCGTCGACAAGGCTCCCAAGCCTGATCCCAAAATCAAAACAGACTTAGCCACGGAACCTCCTCAAATACTTTTTGGGAACAAAGAGGAAACCAAAAGCTTCTGCACCCTCTTTGGTGTGGACCGCATGGTGCAAATGGTGCGTGGCGCGCATGGCTTTGAAATAGCCACCCTTGGCTTTTTTCAAGGCCGAGATGCGTTGGTGTACAAAAACATCGTGAACCAGAAAATAAGCCACTCCGTACAAGGCGATGCCGAAACCAGCAAACAATCGCCAATCTTGATCAGCGGCACCCAAAACGATCAACACTACTGAGGGCAAGGCGAACATAAATCCAAACAGATCATTGCGTTCCAGCACTCCATGACGCGGGTGATGGTGGCTTTTGTGCCACACCCATAAAAATCCGTGCATGATGTATTTGTGAGAGAACCAAGCAACGCCTTCCATCAGGACGAAAAATCCCAATAAAACGCCAATGTTGAGTACGGTAGTCATTAGGATTAGTAAACCAATAGACAGGCAAATGGTTTGAAATTGTTGACGAATTCTATCAAAAAACTACACAAGCATCGTGCTTTTTGTTGAACGTTGTTCTCTTGGGTCGAAAAATTCAACTCTTTCAAGCTGCCAATCAGCCGTAAATTGCACCTGTGTCTACCCCATCATTGCAATCCTTCAACACCTTTGGGCTGGTTGTAGAGGCCGAAGAATTGGTCTCGATTGCAAGTACCGATGACCTGAAAAAATTGCACGATTCCCAAGCATGGGCCCAGCGCCAACTGCACATTTTAGGGGGTGGCAGCAATGTTCTTCTCACTCAGAATCTCTCGGGACTCGTATTGTTGAATCGCATACAAGGGAAGAAGGAAGTATACCGCGACGAACAAGTCGTTCACATCGAGTTTGGAGGCGGCGAAATTTGGCACGAGGCCGTTACATGGGCCGTTGCTCAGGGTTTTGGAGGTCTGGAAAATATGAGTTTGATCCCCGGCACAGTGGGAGCTGCTCCCATCCAAAACATCGGCGCCTACGGGGTTGAATTGAAAGATCGATTTGTCTACTTGGATGCCTTTGATCTGGACAGCGGCGAAACCCGACGTTTCCTGAAAAATGAATGCGAATTCGGCTACCGAGACAGCATTTTCAAGAGCTGGGCCAAAGGTCGCTTTTTCATCACCCAGGTCTGTTTGGAATTGCAACTACATCCCGAGGTGAACCTTCGATACGGAGACATTTCCGGAGTATTGGAGCAATGGGGCATTGCCCATCCAAGCATTGCCGACGTGAGCCGAGCGGTCATTCACATTCGACAGAGCAAGCTACCCGACCCTGCGGTTTTGGGCAACTGTGGGTCCTTCTTTAAGAATCCCGTCATCCCTGAAACCCAATTCGAAGAGCTGAAAGCGCGGTATCCGGAGGCCAAATCTTTCCCCGCTGGAGAAGGGTATATCAAAGTACCTGCGGGATGGCTAATCGAACACGCCGGATGGAAAGGCCATCGAGCAGGAGCCGTGGGGGTACACGAAAAGCAAGCCTTGGTCTTGGTCAATTACGGCGGAGCCAAGGGCAGCGAAGTATTGCAGTTGGCTCGCGACATCCAAGCCGACATTTTGGACCGATACGGCATCGCTTTGGAGATGGAAGTCAACGCCTGGTAGCCAAGAATCACGTTCAGCCCTTAACTTTGGAACATGGCCTCGCTCATTTCCGTTTTGCATCGCCGCCTCGCTGCGCTCGGCGTCACCGCCCTTCTGTTCAGCACCGCCTTTTCCCAAACCTATAAGCTAGGCACCCAAAAAGCCGATCGCGAACCCATAGCTGCTGCCAAAGTAGCCCAACCTGAAGTCGAAATCCTGCGCGATATCCAAACGCCCTTGTGGCATGTTTTTGACCCCCGTTTGGCACCCGATATCTTTTGGGAACCCCAAGGCCAAGAAGGCGAAATGCCCCTACCCGAGGGCATCAACGAAGAGCTTCGAAAGAAAATTGACGCCCGCCGAGAAGCCAGCCTTCGCGGCCGCGAACTCTACAACCAAGACCCCACTCCCGCTGCCGATATAGCCCCCGTTCAACTCGAAGGTTTCGAAACCGGAGGTGGTGGAGGGACTCCCAATGACAACCACGTAGCAGTCGGCAAAGACGGCTCATTTGTGAGCGTCATGAACACCGTGATTCGCGTCTGGGCCCCCGATGGCGGCCTCAAAAAAGCCTGGAGTTTGATCAACTACAGCAAGGTCAACCCCAATGTAGACGACATCCCTACCCTGACCCGCGTTTACGACCCGCGCGTGATGTACGATCCCGAAGCCGATCGCTGGATGATCGTGTACATGCACGGCACCACCGACGTTAGCAGTTTCATTGTCGTAGGTTTCAGCAGCAGTTCTGATCCTACTCAACCCTGGAACGTTTACAAAATCGACGGCAGCCCCACCGCTGACACCGCTTGGAGCGATTACCCCATTGTGTCCCAAACCTCGAAAGACCTCTTCTTTACGGTCAATTTGCTCCTGAATGGAACTTCTTGGGAAGAAGGGTTTCGAGAAGCCGTCATTTGGCAACTCAACAAGGCCGATGGATACGCAGGCAAGCCCCTGAATCAAAACCTGTTTAGAGGCATCAAATACGAGGGCGTGAGCATCTGGAGCATATGCGCCATTCAAAACGGACCACAACCCACTGGCACTGATAATTATTTCATGAGCGTTCGCCCTTACAGCGAACAAAACGACACCGTGTTTTTGCACCGCATCACCAATTCCTTGGAGAGCGGAAAAGCCGAATACGAATTGCAGGTCATGCGCAGCGATCTCCCCTACGGATTTCCGCCTTCTGCCCTGCAACCCCAAGACGGTTTTAAACTCAGAACCAACGACGCCCGTGTGCTATCTGGAGTTCGCATCGGCAACCAAATTCACTACGGTCAGAATTGCATGAACTTCCAAACTCAGCAGGCCCACCTCTTGCACGGAGTGATTTATGGGCTGGACGAAACCCCCTTCATTCAAGCTCGACTGGTCACCCACGACAGTTTGGAATTTGGCTATCCGGCCATTGCTGCCGCTGGAGATTCCGAACAGGACCCCTCGGTTGCCATTTCTTTGGTTTACAGCAGCCAGTGGCATTACCCAGGAGCTGGGGTCTTGTATTGCAACCGCACCGGCGAATACAGCGATTACACCGTACTCAGAGCCGGCGAATCCATCATCAACTACAGCTACATTGCTCCCGACGAGCAGCGCTGGGGAGATTACGAAGGGCTTCAAATGCAGTACGACAGTCCGCGTGAGTTTTACTCGGTGGGATCTTACGGAAAGAACAACCAAATGTTGGCCTACGTGGCTCGAGTCAATTTGATCGACAAGGTATTGGATCAGCCCGTTGCTGAGGTGCGTGTTTTCCCCGTTCCCAGTCAAAACCGAAGCTTGCAAATTGAAATCAAAGCCGACGAGCCTGGCCATTACGAGGCTTGGCTTGTCAACGCCATTGGTCAGAGTTGGCACAATACTGATATCACCCAAGTTCAATTGGATCTCCCTGCCGGTACACACCGCTACAAACTCAATACAGAAAACCTATCAGCCGGAGTGTACACCCTGCAAATCGAAGGTCCCGAAGGCCCGCTTTACAGCCAAAAAATCGTATTGGAATGAGCGATCCAAACGCGGCTCCCCAAGATGAGGGACAAGTTTTCTTGTTCGACAAACCACTGGGATGGACTTCTTTTCAAGCGGTCAAGAAACTCAAATACTTGACCAAGTCCAAAAAGATCGGTCACGCCGGCACCTTAGACCCTTTGGCTACGGGTTTGCTCATCATTTGCAGCGGCAAGAAAACCAAAACCATTGAAGGCATTCAGGCTCAGCCCAAAGAATACGAAGCTACCATTCGACTGGGTGCGAGCACCCCGAGTTACGACTTGGAAACCGAACCAGAAGAACACTGCGCTTGGGAGCACATCTCAAGGTCCGACATCGAAAGAGCACTGGAACAATTCAGAGGAGAAATCATGCAAACTCCGCCTTTGTTTTCTGCCATCAAAGTTGAAGGAAAACGGGCCTATGACATGGCGCGAGCGGGCAGCGACCACCAATTGAAGTCTCGCCCGGTGACCATTTACGCCTTTGACTTATTGGAACAAGAGGGGCCTGATTTGAAGGTACGCATCGCTTGTTCGAAGGGCACTTACATTCGGAGCTTGGCCCATGACTTGGGTTTGAGTTTGGGCATTCGCTCTCACTTGGCGGCCCTTCGTCGCACCAAAATTGGCGATTTTGAGGTTTCCAAGGCCCTAACTCCGGAGGGCTGGCAACAACTTTTGCGTCCCGAAACGGATTGATTCCCTCAAGCATTTCAGCAAACGGCTTCTAAACAAAAGTTTGGGCCGGTATTTGCTATCTTTGACTTCTATGTTGAAAAAGGCCATTTTAACCCCCATGGGGCTGCTTGCCATCGTGAGCATGGGTTTCTCCAGCTGCGCTGAATTGAGTGCTGAGTCTATCGAAAGGCAAGCCAAAACTTGGCTCGAGACTTTGACCACTCCCCAAAACAGCACCTTGCAAAAAGTGGAGAATGGATTTAGCGTTAGTGGACAAGTCGCCAACCGACCCAATTCCATGGTGAGTTTGTGGGAAATGACCCCCTCACAATTGGTCTTCATGGATTCGGTTAGAACCGACGCCAACGGCAAATTTCAAATCACCGGCCAAACCCAAGATTTTGTGTTTTGCATGGTGCAGGTCGACGATCAGCAAGCCGTATTTCTAGGCTTGGAAAAGCAAAGTCGCGTTCAGGTTCAGATAGATCCCAGCACCCAACCCATGGCCTATACCCTAAAAGGAGATCAGATAGAAGCCAGCCAAGATTTGCAAAAGTTGATCGATTTGAACCAAGGTTATATCCGAACCTTGAGTGCCATCGAAAAAGAGGCCCAAACCCTGACCAATGACGAAGCAGGCATGGCTCGCAGCCAAGAGTTGCAGGGCAAATATTACCAAACGCTCGAATCTCGCGAAGCCGCCATCACCGAATTTGCCATGGAGCGCAGCAGCGGGTTTCTCCCGTTTTTCATCATTCAATTTGGGGTATTGCCCGAACCCTCTTACGAATTGTTTCAGCACGCAGTAAAAGCGGCTAGCAATTACAGCGCAGAGGCGGCCTATACCCAATTGCTCAAATCTCGTTTTGAGTCTGAAGCCAAGCTCATGGTCGGCGCCGTAGCGCCCGACTTAAGCTTCCCCACCCCCACAGGCGAATCCCTGTCTTTGAGCTCTTTGAGAGGCCAATACGTGATGCTCGATTTCTGGGCCTCTTGGTGCGGTCCTTGCCGCAAGGAGAACCCCAATGTGGTGCGCTTGTATGCGCAATACCACAGCAAGGGTTTTGAAATCTTGGGCGTGAGTTTGGACCAAGATCCCAATCGTTGGAAACAAGCCATTGGTGCCGATGGCCTCACTTGGCCGCACATCAGCGATCTCAAAGGATGGGGCAGTGAAGCCGCCCAAATTTACCAGGTTCGCAGCATTCCACAGACCTTCCTTTTGGACCCTGAGGGGCGAATCATTGCCAAAGGTTTGCGAGGCGAAGAACTGGAAAACAAATTGGCCGAATTGCTCGGACAACCCTAGTACAAGGGAGGCTGGGCCTCGAGATTTAGCGATTCCATAACATAGCGATAACAACCTAATGACTTCTACAGAATTATTTCGCAGTGATATGGCTAAACAAGATGCAAAAATCCTCGTTGCCGATGATGAACTGGATATTCTGGATTTGATTCGCCACTCCTTGAACAAGGAGGGATTTGAGGTTCATATAGCTTCGAACGGAGCTCAAGCCATAGAAGTCGCCAATGCCATCAACCCCGACCTGATCATCTTGGATGTCATGATGCCCGTGATGGACGGAATGGAAGCCTGCCGACAATTGAAGGAGTCTCCCAAAACGGCTAACATCCCCGTTGTCTTTCTCACCGCTCGAAGTGAAGAATTTGCTGAGCTGGCTGGCTTTGAAGCAGGGGCCGATGATTACATGGCCAAGCCCATCAGACCAAGGGTTCTAATGAGCCGAGTCAAAGCCTTGTTGCGCCGCAATAAATCGTACAACATGCCCGAACCCGAGCGTTACGATTTTGGATTGATCAACATTGACCGAGAGCGCTTTCAAGTAGAATACGACGGTCAATCCTTGCAATTACCAAGAAAAGAATTCGAGCTCCTCGCATTTTTGGCATCCAAACCCAGGCGCGTATTCACCCGTGACGAGATATTGGAAAACGTGTGGGGCAATGAGGTATTGGTTGTAGACCGCACCATTGATGTCCATGTTCGAAAAATCAGGGAGAAACTGAACAATCAGTTCATTTACACGGTCAAAGGCGTAGGTTACAAGTTCGACCTACCTCAACAAGACTGAACTACA
>JALRLA010000070.1 GCA_023254645.1 Bacteroidia bacterium | reverse complement strand
ATGTGCAAGACATGCAAGTGTTGAGGGCCATTGACATGGAAACTCAGCGCCCACTGGCCTTTGCCATCATTGAAAATCCCTATGGTTCTCGAGGCCTAAAATCAGGTGTGCACTCGCACGCTTTGGTCATTCAAACAGATGGCATCCAAGATCATCTGCAGCTTCGATTGGAATGGATGACTGAACCCCAATCGTCGGCTTTGCAATGGTTGGAACCCAGCCAGACCCACGACAAACAATCTCCCTTTTTGTTCTCCCAATCTCAAGCCATTTTGGCTAGAAGTTGGGTGCCTTTGCAGGATTGTCCTTCGGTTCGCTTCACCTATCAAGCAGAGGTAACTGTGCCCTCCAATATGGAAGTTGTGATGAGTGCCGTTCCCGTGCACAAATCAATGGCTGACTCCTCGCATGTGCGTGTACTGTTTGAGCAGAAACGCCCGGTTCCCAGTTATTTGTTGGCCCTTTCGGTGGGTGAGTTCGAATACAGAGCCTTGAGCGAAAAATGCGGCATTTATGCAGAACCAGGCCTGATCAAAAAGGCGGTGTGGGAATTTGCTGATCTTCCCGCCATGATTGATTCTGCTGAGGCCTTGTACGGTCCCTATGCCTGGGGCCGCTACGATGTTTTGGTGCTTCCTCCGAGCTTTCCCTTTGGTGGAATGGAGAATCCTTGCGTCACTTTTGCTACGCCTACCATCATTGCGGGTGATCGCAGTTTGACGAGTTTGTTGGCCCACGAGTTGGCCCATTCCTGGAGCGGCAATTTGGTGACCAACCATACCTGGGATGATTTCTGGCTCAACGAAGGATTTACGGTGTATTTCGAAAGCCGCATCATGGAAAAGGTGTACGGCAAGCAGTACGCCGATATGCTTACCGTATTGGGATGGTCAGATTTGCAGGGCACTTTGAACGAATTGAAAGATGTGCCAGGAGACACGCATTTGCATTTGGAATTGGGAACCCGTGATCCCGATGATGGATTGACTGACATCGCTTACGAAAAAGGCCGCTTCTTTTTGATGCTGATTGAACAGCGAGTGGGTCGTGAGGCTTTCGATCGCTTCTTGAAGCAATACTTCGAGACTAACGCATTTGGAACTATGAGTTCCGAGCGATTCATTCAATTGTTGAACCGCGATTTGCTGAGCCAAAACCCCGATTGGGATATGGATCAGGAAATTGAATCGTGGATTTATGGAGAAGGGGTGCCTCAACCTTGGCCGCTGTTTTCATCAACCGAATTGAGTCGTGTCGCCTTGATGGCCCAGGCTTACAACCGCACCCGTTCTTTGTCGGAAATCAACACCGATGGTTTTACCACCCACCATTGGCTGTGTCTGCTACGCAATTTGGAATTGCAGGATTCAGCTGAAATGGCGGCCTTGGATCGAGCCTATGGGTTTACCCAAAAAGAGAACGCCGAGATCGCCTGTTTGTGGTTTGTGCACGCCGCCCATTGCCACTACCGAGTGGCCTACCCGGCTATGGAGAGTTTTCTCTTGCAGGTGGGTCGCCGAAAATTCCTGATGCCGGTGTACGAAGCCATGGTAGCGGCGGGTATAGAGTCAAAAGAGGAAGGATTCGCCATGTATTTGCGGGCTCGTCCTGGCTATCATTCCGTGAGTCGACAGAGTTTGGATGAGCTATTTGCTCTGGAAACCGTTGAAGAAGACCCACTGCCCTTTAATATGCCCAATCCTCATTCAGTGCCTGTCATAGAACCCCCTCGCGAAAGCCGTTTGCCCGATTCCCAAGGTGGCGATGGTTCTGGCAATGGAACGACCCGTGATGGCGGTACGCTGCGGGAAGTGCCGGTATCTCCCTCAGGTCTAGATCCAGATGGGGGAAGACCCTGATGCCGAACTGGGCCGAACCGGGGTTTGAGCCCTTGAAGGGCATGCCTTTTCAGGCCTATGTACAACGCGATGATTTGATTCACCCTGTAGTGTCGGGAAACAAATCCCGCAAGCTATTGGGCTGGTTGCGCTTGGCCGAAGAACAGGGGGCTAAACGCCTGCTCAGCATGGGCGGTGCCTATTCGAACCATGTGATTGCTCTGGCTTCGGCTGCCGGTGATTATGGGTTTGAATCGGCCTGTTATGTACGGGGAGATGAGCCCATGTCCAACCTCTTTCTGGACTATGCTCAGAGTCAAGGCATGGAGTTGATACCCCTGTCTCGTGCTGATTTTCGAGACCTTCGAAGCCGCGGGCCCTTGGCCTTGGAAGAGGGTGATCTGTTCATCCCTGAAGGAGGTTTTGGCGAGCCCGCTTGGAAAGGCTTCCAAAGGCTGGTAGAGTCATGGCCCGAAGACTTGGACCTCATTGTGCACGCTTCGGCTACTGCTACAACTGCCATCGGTCTTGGATTGGCGCTTTCTTCCCTGGGTCGAAGCACCCGGGTTATGGCGGTTGCCGTTTTGAAGAATGCCGATGAGCAACGAACGGCTTTGGATCAATTAGGACTGAATCAAGTGGAGGTTTGGGACCAGGCCCACTGGGGTGGATATGCCAAAACACCTGAAGCTTTGTTGGCCTACTGGAAAGAAGCCGAACAGCGAACGGAATTGGTGCTCGATCCGGTTTATACGGCCAAGGCGCTGTATGCTATGGAGCAAGCTATGCTAACGGGAAGTATAGGAGGAAAGGTGATGTTCTATCACTCCGGCGGATGCTGGGGTGGCCAATCAGAACGGTTTCGGTCTTATTGAACCGAACCTGTCACGATGAGCTGGGTGCCGGAGCCATCGGCAAATTCTACCCGAATGAATTTCTTGAAAAATCCGGGATGACCTTGGGTTTCGTACACGGCCTTAACCCAACCTTGCTCTCCTGGAGCGATAGGTGTTTTGGTGTAGTCGGCTACGGTGCATGAGCAACTGGGTGCCGCTTCCGTTATGGTGATGGGTTCCGTGCCGGTGTTGGTAAAGGAAAAGGTAAACTCAGCCGCTGGACCGGTGGGCAGTATTCCGAATTCTTTTACGCGTGTGACCCATTCGGCTTGCAAATTCATGGTCGCGCTGTCGGGCATTTCGATGGTGGGGGCGGGAATGAGATCATAGTTCTCGTCGACGAGTTCTTCTGCTATGGCTTTCTCTTCAAAATCGAATGATTCAACACGGGGTTCGTAATTGGCGATTGTCTCTTCTTCAACAACCATGTCTTCGGCTATCCATTCTGTGGCTTCCTCAACGGCAACAGCTTCTTCCATGCTCATCATTTCTGCTTCAGTGGCCATGGCGTCGATTTCGACTTCGCGGGCTTTGCTTTGTTTATGTGAAAAAAGGGCCATGATCAATAGGCCAAAGAGATGGAGTGCTTGCATGTTATTGGTTGTTAATTCGGAGGTATCGGGCTTGGTACAATTGGGGTCGCTGACCTTGTTTGATGATGGGGCGAATGATGCTGCAGTGCCCTTCTATGATCAGTTGGTAGGAGCCGGTGGCCAAATCAACCATGGCTGTCTTTGTAAAAGGACCTGGTGGGGTGTTTTTTGAAAAATAGTACAGGGTGATGGAGTCGTTTTGACCCGGGGCTACGCCGTCTTCTGGGTACTGAGCTGCCGTGCATTGGCAATCGG
>JALRLA010000378.1 GCA_023254645.1 Bacteroidia bacterium | reverse complement strand
GTAACGCAAAAACGAAGTGTTTTGCTTCCACTTGGACTCCGAATCAACCTTTGGTGGTTGCATGGGGACCAGGAGCTGAAGCGGGACTGACCGTTTTCTGAACATTCATCGTGCAGCGACCGTTGAACTGGGCTCCCGATTCAATGATCAATTGGTCGGTAATGATGTCTCCATCTATTTTCGAGTTGGGCTTCAAAATCAACGTTTTCTTTACGCTTACGTTCCCCTTGATGTGTCCGGCTATGGTCGCATGAAGGGCGTGAATATCACCAGCAATCTTTCCTGAATCACCGACAACAAGGCGATGCTGAACGCGCACCGTACCCTCGATACTTCCATCGACACGAATGTCTCCATTGCTCGCCAAATCACCTTTGACTTCTGTACCGGTGCCAATGAAGTTCATGATACCCTGCTGGGCAGATCCTGGCTTTTCTTTTTTTGAGTTAGCAGCATTGAACATAGATAGATTGCAAATCTAACAAAAAGTGGCTTTACTCAAACGAATATTGACGCTCTAAATTACTGGAATCGTACAAATCAGCTTTGTCATTCAACAAGTTCTGAAGTGTTTGGGTTTTCATGCGCTCGGCCTCCAGGCTTTGGGTGACTTTTTCCAATCGACTATTCAATTCCAGCAACTCCGCACGGCTGTTCAAACCCGCATCACCTAGTAGAATAACTCCCAGGGGTGTATTGGCGAATAGAAACCAAAGAAGCAGCACCAAGAGCAACACGAATCCGCTGAGCATCATCAATACGTTCATCAATGTGAGTCGAACGGAAAAGACTTCGGCAAAATTGCTGTCATTAATCAGAACAAAGCGATGCTTGTTCTTTAGTTTCGTGATAATTTTGTCCTTCTGCTTAGCCATTTGCGATTCTGGGTTGATTTGGCCAGTAGGCCAATAAAACTTCGAAATTATCGTTTTTGCTATAGTCACACGAGATGCTCAGCCGACTTTTTTATAAAATACTGGGAATTGCAGCCCTGCTACTAAGCGCTGGTGCCTGTCAAAACCAGGAAAGTTGGATGTATCGTCAATGGCACAACACCCTGGCCCATTACAACCTCTACTTTAATGCCGAGCAACTGTGGTTGGAAACCATGCAGACGGTAAGAGAAGGCTATACCGATGATTTTCGCTACAAGTTGGAACTGATGAACTACGGTTCTGAAGAGAGCTTAAAGGGGAATCAAGGCAAGATGGACGAGGCCATCAAAAAGGTGAGCACCATGATCGATCGTCACCCCCAGAGCAAATGGGTAGACGACGCCTATGTGCTCATGGGCAAAGCCTACTTTTTAAAAGGTGATTTTCATGCCGCCATCGACATATTGGAGTATGTCAATGATCGATACGAAGAACCCGAGATCCAATTCAAAAGCCAATTGTGGATAGCCAGAGCCCTGGCCATGCAAGACAAATGGGAAGAGGCTGAGTCATTGGCACGCTCCATTGAATCGGCCGAAACTTTGCCCAGCGAATTGAAAGCGGAAGCTCAATGGGTATTGGGCTCCATCTACTCCCATGAGGGCAAATTCCAAGCGGCCGCACCCTTATTGGAGGATTGCTTGGATAAAATGCCTCTTCGCATGGATCGCTTTCGCTTGCATTTCCTCTTGGGTCAAGCCTATCAAGAATTGCGCAACTACGAAGCAGCCGAATCCCATTACGCAGCGGTTCCTAAAATGAATCCGCCGTATGCCATGGCCTTTCAGGCCCGAATGTCGCAAGTTTCGATTTTGAGCAGTCAACAATCAGACTTCGACAAAGCCAATGGGATTTTGGCCAAAATGCTCAAAGATGACAAAAACTTGGACTACTTAGGCCAAATTCACTTCAAAATGGGCCAAAACTGGTACGCATCGGGCGCCAAAGAAAGAGGCTTGGAAGAATACCGAATTTCGGTTCGAAACAGCGAAAAAGATGCCTCTCAGCGAACCTCTAGCTTCCTAGCGTTGGGCAATCATTATTTTGGTATACGGGAATTCGAAACGGCTGGTTTGTACTACGATTCGGCCAACAATAGTTTGGATGAAAATCATCCTGAATTCGAGACCATTGTAGCCCAGAATGAAATATTGGCCGACTTGCTCAAGCATTTGCTGACCATCAAAAACCAAGACTCGCTCTTGCGCATGGCCAAAGACCCGGAGTGGCGCGAATTAAAAATCAAGGATGCCCTGGCCCGTGAAGAAGCCGAGAGATTGGCCGCTGAAGCCGCGAAAAACTCGCTTAACTCCCCTCCTCCGACTGCAGGCAACTTGCCCAATATGCCAGGTATGGCAGGTCTACCTGGATCGGGCTCAACTTTTCCATTTTACAACGAAAACACCCGAACCAAAGGCATTCAAGACTTCAACCGCAGTTGGGGTCCCCGAGAAAATCAAGATTTCTGGTCGGTCAATGCCCTGAAGTCAGCGGCTGTAAAATCCACAGAGCCCGACGCCAATGACAATTTAGATACGGCAGACAAAGGGCCTGAATTGGAAGGTGTTTCGGAAGAAAAGAAGCGATTCTACAAAGGCTTACCTCTTGCCAAGAAAGACCAAGAAAAAGCCTTGGGTGATATAGAAGACGCTCTCTTGGCCGCCGCCCAAATTTACCAAAACCGATTGTTGGAAGCGTCTGAAGCCATTGCTCTTTACCGCTCTTTATTGAATCGTTTTCCCAGCAGCGAATACCGCCCTCAGGTATTGTACGAATTAATCAAATTGGAGCGACAGGTGGGCGACTTTGATGCGGCCGATACCCACAAGCGAATGTTGAGAGATGAATTCCCCAGCAGCTTGTATTTGAAATTGCTCGAGAATCCATCAGCAGCCTTGGAAGACGAACCCAACAGCGCCAATGCCGAGGTTCAAGCCCTGTACGACCGTTGCTTGTCGGCCTACCAAGCCAAGCAGTTTGATAGCTGTCGTACGGTTAAATTGGAAGCAGACAAATCCTTTGCCGGAAATCCATACCAAAGTCGATTCGATTATTTATACGCAGCCAGTTACGCCCGTGAGGGCCAAGTCAAGAAGGCCAAAGACCTATTTCAACAACTCACCGAAGACCATCCCAATTCCCCTGCAGCCCATCGAGCGCAGGGTCACCTGAATGCGCTGAGGGCCCTAGAAGAACCGCAAGAAACTGCAACTGCCTCGACCGACAATTCAGATCCAGGATTTCAAGCCTGGAATGGAAGCGACGAGTTGGTTTGCTTGGTGGCCATACCCAAAGGCTCGAATGCCAACATGGCGCGCGCAGCCTTAAGTGATTTCAACAAAGCCAACTTTTTATTTGAAGAGAATTTGAGCGTCGGCTCAGCCATGCCCATGGGCAGCCGTTGGTTGATACCCGTGATCAATTTTTCAAAACCCGAAATGGCCCAACAATACGCTGAATTTGGCAATGGGGCTCTCTCCTACTTCGGAACCAAAGGTCTGTTTGAGGTAGATTTCAACTGGATTAGCACAAGCAACTGGGCCCTGTTGAATCAAAAACAAAACTGGGAGGCTTTTAAGGAGTTTTCAACGCATTAATCAGGGCTGTTTTCGATCTGTATATTTGTGAGGCTTCGTCTGCCTTATGAAACAAAAAACAAGCTTCGTTTTCATTCCCATTGTCTGGAAAATAGCCTTTGGGGGCTTTATAGCCGCAGTTCTAATTTTTGCAATGGCCGGTCTTGGCCTGTTTGGCGAAATGCCCGAAATCGAAGAATTGGAAAATCCCAAAAGCGCCTTGGCCTCAGAAATCTATGGAGATGATGGCAGCTTAATTGGAAAATTTTACCTAGAGAATCGAACCAACATTCGGTTTCAGGATCTCTCACCTGGAACCATACAGGCCTTAATAGCCACAGAAGATGTTCGCTTTTACAAGCACTCGGGCATAGACCTTAGAGGCTTAATTCGAGCCGTTGTACACTTGGGAAAGGACGGTGGGGCTAGCACTCTGAGCCAGCAGGTGGCCAAAAACTTGTTCCACCGAATGGAAAGGCCCCGAAACAAAGTGACCCGCATTTTGCAAAAATTCAAGGAGCAGATCATTGCCGTTCAACTCGAGCGCCGTTATTCCAAACAGGAAATTGCCGCCATGTACCTGAACACGGTGCCCTTCTCCGGAATATCGTTTGGTATTCAAGCAGCATCCAAAGAGTTCTTTAATAAAGATCCCAAAGAACTCAATATCGAAGAGTCGGCTGTTTTGGTTGGTATGCTCAAGGCCAATCACCGCTACAATCCCAAATTCAATCCGGAAAATGCCTTGTTCCGTCGCAACACTGTTTTGGCGCAAATGAACAAATACGGTTTCTTGAATGACGACAGTTTGGCCATGATCAAGGCCCTTCCCATTCAACTCCAATACCGCACCGCCGCCATGGATGGGCTAGCGCCTTACTTCCGCACCCAATTGGGAGAATACCTCAAAGGCTGGTGCAAAGAGCGCGGCCTGAATTTGTACAAAAGTGGATTGAAAATTTACACCACGATCAATCCCGTTATGCAGGAACACGCTGAAAAGGCCATTGGCCAACACTTGAGCGTTTTCCAATCACAGTTTGACCGCAGTTGGGGCAAAGATTTGCCCTGGCGCTATTTGAGCGATAGAAAGGTCATTCCCAACTTCATAGAGACTCATTTGAAGCGAACCGAGCGCTGGCGCTCTATGGCTGTAACCTATGGGGATGACGAGAACCGCATTCTCAAGGAACTCAAGAAACCGATCCCCATGACCATCTTTACTTGGAAAGGCGAAAAAGATACTCTGATGAGCCCCTACGACTCGCTGGCCTATGTGAAGCGGTTGTTGCAAGCGGGGCTGTTGGCCATTGAGCCAGAAACTGGATTTGTCAAGGCTTGGGTAGGCGGAATTGATCACAAGTTCTTCAAGTACGATCACGTCAACCGCAATGCTCGTCGTCAAGTAGGTTCTACATTCAAACCGCTGGTCTATGCCACCGCCCTGGACATCAATAAATTTCATCCCTGTACTGAATTTGAGCGCAAGAAAATCACCTTTGAGTTTGATGGACAGACCTGGTCACCCAAGAACTTTGACCATTCAGAAGGAGGCATATACACCTTGAAAAAAGGATTGGCCATGTCTGACAATCTGATTACCGCTCAGGTCATGCAATCTCTAGGAGCCAATGCCCCCGAACTGGTCGTTAAGTTCGCCGAACGAGTGGGCATCGAAAAAGACCGAATACCCGCGGTGCCTTCTATTTGTTTGGGTACTGTCGAGTTGAGTCCGTTTGAAATGGCCTCGGCTTACAGCGCATTTGTCAATAAAGGCCTCTGGATAGAACCCAGTTTTATCACGCGCATCGAAGACAAAGACGGTAACGTGCTCGAAGAGTTCCAGAGTCCCCGCCAAGATCAAGTGCTGAGCGAGAAAAACGCGTATATTATGTTCCATTTATTGAAAAATGTGGTCGATGCGGGAACTGCTGGTGGTTTGAAAGGTCGCTTTCAAATCAGCGGTCACATTGGGGGCAAAACGGGCACTACCCAAGGAGCTGCCGATGGCTGGTTCATGGGAGTCAGCAAAGGATTGGTATGTGCCACTTGGGTTGGCGCTGATGATCCTGTTATTCGAGTTCGAACCAGCGCCTTGGGTCAAGGAGGCCGAATGGCCATGCCTATTTTTGGCTATTTCTTTGGGGCTTTGCAAAAGGATTCACGAATCGAGGTAGATACCGATATGATTCCAGCGCCCGCTGGTATTCAAGCCGATTTCTGGGATTGCGATGCCTATCGACAGCGTCAGGGATCGGATGCCGGAGGCCAAAATCTCAACATTGATGGCTTGGGAATCTAAAATTGCTTTTTTCCAAACTTCATTCGTTGTATATTTGCAGCCCCAAAACTGATTAGAAATCATCATGAAGAACGATATTCACCCAACCAGCTACCGCAAAGTTGTATTCAAGGACATGAGCTGCGATCATGCTTTCATTACTCAAAGCTGCGTAGACACCAAAGAGACCATTGTGTGGGAAGACGGAAACGAATACCCCTTGTACAAGTTGGAAATTTCATCTGAATCTCACCCCTTCTATACTGGAAAACAGAACTTGATCGACACCGCAGGTCGTATCGACAAGTTCATGAAGCGTTACGGAAAGAAATAATTCGAACCTTTCTATAGAAAAAAGCCTAAGTTTTCGCTTGGGCTTTTTTTATGCCCCTGGTCCTATCTTTGTTTCATGCGCCTGGAGTTTTTTGACGACAACCACATACTTGACCTCGCCCCCTTATGCAGCACTCGTCCAGCGGCCGAACTGCGCATTGGAATCTGGAGAATTTGGGAAAAGTGGATGCATCATCTACAGGGCACTCAGCATTCCTTTTTTACCCAAGAGTATTTACAAGGTCGTTACCCAAGCAATGAACAAGCCAATTTGCGCATCAACGGCCGACTGTTGCCCGATGCTCCTTTGTTGTCGGCCATCAAAGCCCTGAATCCCGGCGAAACCCTGGTACAAAATGAACTGATCTTGGCTGCAAGAATGGGCTCAGACAGCTCTAAGAATTTGCCCTACGAGGCCGAAATCACACTCGTAAAACGCCCCTACGACATATTCCTCCTGAACGGCTCTGAAATCAAACAAGATTTCGAGGTTTTGTGTGCGAATCGTACATCCGCCCCCATCCCCAACAGCGTTCAACATTGGGGAGCCCATCCCATATTCCTAGAAGAAGGTGCCCAGGTTAACGGCTGTACACTCAACAGCAACGAAGGCCCCATTTACATTGGCAAGAATGCTGAAATCATGGAAGGTTCGCTCGTGCGCGGCCCCTTGGCCCTGTGCGAAGGTTCCAAATTGAAGATGGGAACCAAGGCTTATGGTTCTACTACCCTAGGCCCTTATAGCGTGGCCGGTGGTGAAATATCCAATGTTGTTTTCCAAGCGTATTCGAACAAAGGCCACGATGGCTTCTTGGGCAATGCCGCCATTGGAGAATGGTGCAATTTGGGCGCTGACACCAATGCGAGCAACCTGAAGAACAACTACGACGATGTGAAGGTCTGGAATTACAGCAGCGGTCGATTTGACAAAAGCGGCCAGCAATTCGTTGGCTTGATCATGGGTGACCACAGCAAGGCAGGCATCAACACCATGTTCAATACCGGAACGGTGGTCGGCGTAGCCTGCAACGTGTTCGGTTCTGGATTTCCTCGCCAGTTCATCCCCGATTTTGCTTGGGGAGGCTCCAGCGGATTCGTCACCCACAAATTGGATGCAGCCCTGAAAACGGCAAGCCTGGTCATGCCTCGCCGAGGACGCAGTTGCGACGAAGACGAAACCTCAATTTTAAAGGCTCTTTACGATTGGTCACAGCCCTTGAGAAGCTGGGAAAAAGAAGGTTAAGTCTTCTGAGAGCTTCTCACGTTCAAGGCCATACCCAGCAGCACCAAGCCCATTCCGAGGTATTGGCCCCACTGGTAAGATTCCCCAAACAAGAAAACCCCGAACAGGGCCGCCCATACGATTCCTGCGTAGCTTACAGCCGACACTTTGGAGGCCTGCTCTCGCTGATAAGCTCGGGTCATGAAATACTGTCCATAATGAGTGAACACACCCATGGCCAGGATCCAAAGCCATTGCATACCCTCGGGCATTCGCCAAGAATCGGGAAAAGCCAAACCGTGCATCAGGCTCAAGGGAAAGGTGACCAAAGGAAAATAAAAGATGATCACATTGGGGTGCTCACTGTCTTTCAGATGCCGAATGGTATTGTAGGCAGCCGCTGAAAAGACAACGCCGGCTAATCCGCCGAGCATGCCATGCCATGTAATGACATCACTCAAACCATTGACAACCACTACTCCCGCAAAGGAGAGCAAGAAAAAGGCCCACTGTGAGCCTTTCACCCGCTCTTTGAACAAGAACATGGCCAGCAAAGCGGTTAACATGGGCGACAAGTAGTGAATGACGATGGCGTTGCCCAAAGGCATGGCTTGCAGGGTGTAGAAGTACCCCACCAGCCCCATCGACCCGAACAAGCCGCGCAAAATCAACCACTTGGGTTTGTTCCCCCACGGGGAAATACCGGCCCGATAAATCAAGAAAGAGGACATCAACAGCTGCACCACGGCTCGGAAAAAAACCACTTGAACCACGTGCATGGTTCCCAGCATTTTCACCGATACATTCATCAGGCCAAACGAAACGCTGGCCATGAGCATCAAAGAGATGCCGCTATTGGGAAAGCGAAGTTGCTTAGGCACTCAAAACAGAATCGAGCGCAGCGTTCATATTGCGCACTGCGTTCGCGCTTTTCTCAAACTCTGCTTTTTCAGCTTCGTTGAGTTCGATCGAAACGATTTTCTCCCATCCGCTTTTACCCAAGATCACGGGAACCCCGATGCAGATGTCGCTCTGCCCGTATTCACCATTCAAAGACACACAGCAGGGGATCATTCGCTTTTGGTCGCAAACGATGCTTTGAACTACCGCTGTTACAGCCGCACCAGGAGCGTACCAAGCACTAGTACCTAACATACCGGTCAAGGTTGCACCGCCCACCATGGTATCGGCTTTTACCTTGCCCAACACGTCCTCGCTGAGGAATTGAGATGCAGGAACCCCTTTGTAAGAAGCTTTGGAAGTCAAGGGGATCATGGTTGTATCACCATGACCACCGATCACCATGCCTTCTACCTCAAAAGCAGGAGCCGACAAAGCTGTAGACAAATAATGACGGAAACGAGCGCTATCCAAGGCTCCACCCATACCGATGATGCGGTGAGCAGGAACACCAGAGGTTTTCATCGCCAAATAGGTCATGGTATCCATGGGGTTGGAAACGATCACGAAAACAGCCTCTGGAGAATGCTTCAAGCAGTTTCCCATAACTCCCTTCACGATACCAGCGTTGATGCCGATCAATTCTTCACGGGTCATACCGGGCTTGCGGGGAACTCCTGAAGTAATAACCACCACGTCGCTACCAGCGGTTTTGCTGTAATCGTTGGTCGATCCAGAAATGCGCGTCTCAAAGCCATTCAAAGCGGCTGTTTGCATCAAATCCAACGCTTTGCCTTCAGCAAAGTTCTCTTTGATGTCCAACAACACTACTTCTGCAGCAAAGTTCTTCATGGCGATGTACTCCGCACAACTGGCTCCTACATTGCCTGCTCCGATAACGCTAATTTTACTCATTTCTAGGTATTTTTCGATTTTCTGCTGCAAAGGTAAGCCCCTTAGGGGGCTTGAAAAACCGTTTTGGCAAAGATTCCGTCTAGTTTTTGAAGTAGCCTACTAGACATTCTATAAATCTAACTCACTTACTTATTCATTTTTTAACCCATCCAAATGAGTTACTTTTGCCAACCTTTTTGGCAATAACACATCAAAAGAATGAAAAACAAGTACATTGACCTGATTCAACAAACCTTCGAATTTCCTCAAGAGGAGTTCACGTTGAGCGACAATGAAGAGAGCTTGGTCTACCACAATATCCCCTTGATGGAACTGGTCGAACAATATGGAACACCGTTGAAATTCACCTACTTGCCCAAGATTAGTGAGAATATCCAAAAGGCTCGAACCCTGTTCAATGTAGCCATTGCCAAAGCCGACTACCACGGCAAGTACTATTATTGTTACTGTACCAAAAGCAATCATTTTCAACACACCTTAGATGAGGTATTGAAGAACAATGTACACCTAGAAACCTCTTCTACCTACGACATTAACCTGATTGAAACCCTGCACGAGCAAGGCAAAGTAAGCAAAGACAAGTTCGTGGTATGCAATGGTTTCAAGCGCGACAGCTACATCGAAAACATCGCCGGATTGATCAACAATGGCTGGACCAATGTCATCCCTGTTTTCGACAACTCCAGAGAGATTGACCAGCTACTCACCTTCACGGATAAAGAAATCAATTGCGGTATACGCATCGCGGCCGAAGAAGAACCCAAATTCGAATTCTACACATCCCGATTGGGAATCGGCTACAAGGACATCCTGCCTTTCTACCGCCACAAGATCAAGGGTCAGCCCAATGTAAAGTTGAAGATGCTGCACTTCTTCATCAACACAGGCATCTACGATACGGCTTACTACTGGAACGAATTACACAAGTGCTTGAAGGTATATGTCGAACTTAAGCGAGAGTGCCCAGAGCTTTGCACCTTGAACATTGGAGGGGGCTTCCCGATCAAAAACTCCATGAACTACAGTTACGACTATGAGTACATGGCAACTGAGATTGTTGCTCAAATCAAGCAGGTATGCAGCGAGGCCGGAATTGACGAACCCGATATCTTTACCGAATTTGGCTCCTTTACCGTCGGCGAAGCCGGCGGCGCAATCTACAGCGTGTTAGACCAAAAACGCCAAAACGACCGCGAGCGTTGGAACATGATTGATTCCAGCTTCATGACTACCCTACCCGATGCCTGGGCCATCAATAAGAAATTCATCATGTTGCCGGTCAACCGCTGGGGCGAAGAATACGAGCGCGTATTGCTGGGTGGCATCACCTGTGATAGCGATGACTACTACAATTCCGAGCAACATGTCAATGCGATTTATCTGCCCAAATACGATCCAGAAGATCCGTTGTACATTGGGTTTTTCAATACCGGAGCTTACCAAGAGACCATCGGCGGATTCGGAGGCATTCAACACTGCTTAACTCCTGCACCCAAGCACATCATCATCGACCGCGATGAAAATGGAGACTACCACTTCAGAATGTTCTCCAAGGAGCAGAGCTACAAAAGCATGTTAAAGACCTTGGGGTATATGTAAGGCATCCTTAAAAGAACTCAAAGACCTACGGGGAACAAGCCTCATAGGCAATGTCGACCTATCGAGAATGAAACTCCAATGATAGGACTAACCTATGCAAGATTAGACTTCACGAAAGATCTTCGACCTCTTGGCTAAGCAATTCCATACGCCAAAGGCCTGTAAAGCATCTAACCCCACATCTTATTCTTCTAGCCATCATCGGCCCAACCCGTAAACCTGATTTTTATCAGGTTTTTTGTTGCATTTTTTCGCAAAATACATAGACACATCAAAAAGTTGCCGCAAATTTTCATCATTGTAACTCATTGTTTATCTGCTATTTGAATCTTTTTGCAAAATTTTTTTCATTTTTTTTTGGGGGGATACCCCCCCTTTTTGTGCTTCTACATTCGGAACGACAGTTCAACGAATAACAAAAACAAACAATTAGAAAAACTTAAAATATTAAAAATAAAAAATTATGAAAAACTCAATCAAATCCCTCGCCCTGATTTCAGCTGTTTCTGTAGCTTTTGCCTCTTGCGAAAAAGAAGCCCTACTTCCCAACAGCAATTCATCGTCAAGCATTGTAAATCAGAATGTTGACAAAAATGTGAACTGGTCAGCTAACGAAGCAATCGGCGCTTCAAACTCTTACAGCACGACCACCGGCCAGTACACCGATTACACCTTGGATGGTCACTTAAAAATTACCGAAATTCACTACACATCTGGAGTTCCAACTTTAATTCAAGATGTATATGATGACACTGCTAAAGTTTCTCTTTTAGTAGAACGAGCTGAGATCAATCCCAACTTCTTCAAGACTCGCTTCCAGTTCATCCAAGGCCAAGTAAACGCCCTCTGCCCTGAATTGGACTTGTTCCCCATCGAAGAAGAAGCTGATAGTTTGCAGTACTCTGTAGGTCTTTTCAAACGCAAAGTAGAAGCCCCTGCCATGATCTCTCAAACTGTCACTTTGCAAGCCAGCAGCCAAAACTTGATGCATGACATCTACTTGGGCAAAGTGAGCGCGCAAATCCGCATCATGGACGGTAGCACCCTTGTAAAGACTGTCTCTGTCGAGTTCTTGGGCGCCAATAAATAATCCAATTCCTAACAAAAGTCTAACCCCCCAATACCTAGTACCATGAAAGCTGCATCCCTTTTCGCCCTGGTCTTGGTCACTTTGGCCGCAGGTGCTTGCCAAAAAGAAAACATCAATGCCTTGGAAGGCGACAAAGCCCTCCTGAACGGTAAAACCATCACCACCAACTGTGCCCGGCGCGTACAGACCCCCTACAACCAGTCCAACTTCATGATCCAAAATGTTGACTGGAACCAAAGCCAAGTGGAATACGAATCTCACGTGTTCCACTTCCAACCCGGCGGTACAGTGGTCGACATCGATGGAGTAACCTTCTACAGCATTGTCGATAGCTACGGGAAATTGATCGCCTTCCAAAACGACGAGCAATTGATCCCCGCAGGCTTGAGAATCTATCCCAACCGCAGTTTCGAAATCTTCTTCTTGGAAGGCGATTTCCCCACCACGGTCATCAATTTCGCCCACGAAACATTCTAAAACCCGAGCAAACGGGATGCAGCTAAAGGCGCCTTCGGGCGCCTTTTTTCATTATGGGACCGCTTCAATTAGCCACCACCGCTTTGAATGAACGCCGACTACTTTACGGCAGCGATCAGCGCAGCCGGGCCGCCAAACCGAGCAACAGAGCGGTAATCGCTCCGTTCACGATCAACAGTTCAAAACCGAATTGATACTGCTGAAAAGGAATATGCTTCAAGCCGTAGATGAGCAAAGGCGAAGCCATACAGGCTGAGACGAGGGCTTTGCCTGAGGGCTTCCAAGAAGTAAACATCCCAACAAAGAACAAACCGAGCAAAGGGCCATAGGTATAATTGGCCAGGTCAAGGACCGTATCGATCAAAGCCTGCTGATTGAAGGCCTTGAAGGCCATGATGCTGGCCCACAAGGCCACAGCAAAACCAATGTGCAAGTAGCGGCGATAGCGCAGTTTTTGCTCGTCGTTCAAGTCTTTTCGGGCATCTAAGTTCCACAAATCGAAATAGGTACTCGTGGTCAAGGTGGTCAAGACGCTATCGGCGCTGCTGAAGGTAGCGGCCGCCAAACCCAACACAAACGACAAACCCGCCACCGGGCCCAACTGGCTCAAGGCAATATGCGGGAAGAAGGAATCGGTCAAGGCTTTTCCGTCCTTCACCTGCTGCAGCACAGGGTCGGCACTAGCCTGCAAGAATTCGATCATCAACACACCCAAAGAAAGAAAGAACACGTTCACCAAAAACACCACCACGGCCGTGGCCACCATGTTCTTTTGAGCGTCTTTCAAGCTGCGACAAGACAGGTTTTTCTGCATCATGTTCTGATCCAAGCCCGTCATGGCGATGCAAATGGCCGCCCCTCCCAAGAAGTGCTTCCAGAAATAGCTTTTTGACCAGGGGTCCAGGTTCAACCAATCGCTGTGTGGGCTGTTTTGCACCAGAGAAAAGAAACCTTGCTGGCGCAAATCAAGCGGCAAACCCTGATAAAGCGCGTAGATGCAAATTGATAATCCACCGATGAGGAAGGTACTTTGCAAGGCATCGGTGATCACCAAGGTGGAAATGCCACCCTTGAATGTGTAGAGCAATATCAACGCGATGATCAAACTGACCGACAGGCCAAAGGGAATGCCCCAAGGGCCGAACAAAAAGGTTTGCAAAATGGCGGCTGTCAGGTACAGTCTACCCGCCGCCCCCAATAGCCGGGATCCCACAAAAAACAAGGACCCCGTTCGCTGGGCGCTCATACCGAACCGCCCCTCCAAATAGGTGTATATACTCGTGAGATTGTGTTTGTAATACAGAGGCAACAACCAGTAGGCAATGGCCAAATATCCCAGCACATAGCCCATGACTACTTGCAAATAACCAAAATTGGCCTTCCAAACCGCACCGGGCACCGAAATGAAACTCACTCCGCTCATGCTATCGCTGAGCATACCCAGGGCGACCAAATACCAGAGGCTCTGGCGATTGCCCAAGAAATAGCCGTTGTCATTGGCCTTTCTACCCGTCCACCAGCCCACGGCCAAGAGCAATCCAAAATAGAGCAACAAAGCGGCCAATACCAGGCCAGGGCTTAAGGATAAAGTTTCCATTAGGGTCGTTTTTTGATGCCCAAAATCTTATTAATCGCCGCTTCGTTCAAGGAAGACGATGGCACCTCGTGCATGGGCAAATACAAGGTGCTCAATGATTTGGTATTCAAGGATCGAAACTCGGTTCCGCTCAAGAGAAAACATCGCCCAGTGGCATCCCGGCAGGCCATGGCTTGCAAGCGCTTGGCATCGATTTGCAAGCGAAACTCGCCCGACGATTGCACCGTTTGGCAAAACGGCGGATTGGAATAAAGCAACACCAAAGAAGGCGCCTCAATGGGCACAGAACCCGTTTCAGCCAGACGCAAAGTCAATTCCAAGGGGCTGCTCAATTCGGTAGGAGCCGCCCAGCAAAAACGGCCAAAGGAACGCAGGCGCATGTCTACGCGCTGTTGTTGACGACCTCCTGAACTGGGGTCCAAAATTTCATAGCGAGCCTGCTGCCACTCCGAGTCCTGCCCTTCTTGAATCCAAGAAGCGAACACATTGTCGCGGGTTTTTCGCGCCGCCATGTAATTGGCCATGGCTCGTTCAAACTGACCCTGTTCGCGCTTGGCTTTGGCCGGATCGTCCCTGAACTGAACCTTGGGTTGAAGCAATTCTATGCTGTAAGCCTGTTCGGCCGAGCGAAATTCAGCGAAGTACTTACCTGCCGATTCGCGAATGCGAAAATCGACCCAATCTTGAGCCCGGAAAAAGGCGTTTAAGATGGTTTTGGCATCCAACACGGAACGCAGCACCAGAGGAGTTTTGGCCAAAGCCTTGAGCTCGGGAAACAAGGCCTCGCTTCGGTCGTAGACTTGAAAGGCGAATTGATGCTGTTCAAGTGGCTCCATGTCAGGAAAGCGACGAAC
>JALRLA010000340.1 GCA_023254645.1 Bacteroidia bacterium | reverse complement strand
AGTCGTTTCCGTCCATTTCCAAAACGGCCCATCCAAAAGCTTCAAATTTGCTCGTCCACTCCGTCAATCCCATCACGTCTTGAGTAGAACCGTCGATTTGCTGCTTGTTGAAGTCAATGGCCACTATCATATTGTCGACCTTGTTGTGAGCCGCAAACATCACGGCTTCCCAGATTTGACCTTCTTGCAGTTCACCGTCACCGGTCAATACCCAAACGGTGCTCGAATCATTGTCCAACTTCTTTTGCAAAGCGGTTCCAGTAGCAACACTCAAACCTTGGCCCAGTGAACCAGAGGCGATGCGCACCCCTTCCAAACCCTCGTGAGTCGTAGGGTGACCTTGCAAGCGGGTATTTATTTTGCGAAAGCTAGCCAGTTCGGAAACGGGGAAGTATCCGCTGCGAGCCAACACAGAGTAAAAAACAGGTGAAATGTGGCCGTTGCTCAAGAAAAAGATGTCTTGCCCTTTGCCTTGAATGTCGAAGGGAGACGCTTGATGCTTCATGTAGCGAAAAAACAAAGCGGTTAAGTAATCGGCACAACCCAATGACCCACCAGGGTGACCCGAATTAACCGCGTGCACCATGCGAACAATGTCTCGACGCACTTGAGAGGCCATCGATTGCAATTCAACTGTTGATCTCATAAAGGCACAAATTTAGGCAGCGACAAGACCCTCTTGTAAACAAGTTTTTAACCCAAAAAAGGATGGCCGAAAAACATTGGAGAAGCCCCGATTTTGTTGTATTTTTGCCGATTCGAATGCGCAATCGATTCGCCATAGCGACTCTCCTGATTTCCCTGGCCTTTGGAGGATGCTCCGACTACAACAAAGTTTACAAGTCGAGCAACCCCAATATGAAGTACAGCCTAGCCATGGATTTGTACGAGGAAGAAGACTTCGGCAAAGCCCTGCCTTTGCTCGAACAATTGCGTGATTACTACAAAAACACAGACAGCATGGAGTTGATTTACTACCGCACGGCTTATGCCTATTTCGGTATGCACGACTACAGTTATGCCTCTATGTTTTTCAAGGATTTCACTGAGAGCTTTACCCGCAGCCCTCGCTCCATCGAGTGCGCCTACATGGCGTTGTATTGCGATGTACTGGAGGTAGACGAGTACGATTTGGACCAAAGCCAGACGCTGCACATCATAGGAGCCCTTCAAACCTTTGTCAACTACTACCCCAACTCGGAGTATGTAGCCAAGGTCAACGAACACATCGATGATTTGAGAAACCGCTTGCAACAAAAAGAGTACGAGTGGGTGATTCAATACTACCGCATGGAGCAATTCAAAGCTGCCGTTTACGCGGCTAGAAATGCCATCAAGCAATACCCCGATATTCCTCAAAAAGAGGAATTGGAGTTTTTGGCCCTCAAGGCCCAATACCAGTACGCTGCAGGCTCGGTTGAAATCAAACGCCTTGAGCGTTTGGAAGAAGCCAAATTGGCCTGGGACGACTATTACTACGCCAACGGCAAAACCGGAGAACACTACCAAGAAGCTCTGAATTTGTCGCAACGCATTCAATCCGATATACAACAATTGAAATTTATATTATGATCAACGATCCCAATAGCGCTATTACCCGTGACTTGCTTCAGGTTGAAGCCGAAACCGAGAACGTGTATTTGAGCACCGTCATCCTTTCCCGTCGTGCCGATCAAATTGCTGAAAAGCAAAAAGAAGAATTGCGCGGTCGCTTGGAGCCTTTCGTGAACGACATCGACAACTTGGAAGAAATCCAAGAGAATCGTGAGCAAATCGA
>JALRLA010000073.1 GCA_023254645.1 Bacteroidia bacterium | reverse complement strand
GTTTCATTGGAAGAGAACCACTTCAATGGCAGAACGAACCTTCAGCTCAAGTTGCGGGACATCAAATCGGCTGAAGCCTAATCCTTCACCCAAACTCGAACGTCGTACAAGGAATCAGAAGGGCTCAGAAATTGGGCCACTTCTCGATATTGAGTCAAGGCCTGCAAATCTGAAAGGGGCATAGGCGCATCGCGTCGGGCATGAAAATTATCCCAGAGCAAAACCGCTCCTGTGGGCATCCAATCCTGCCCCGGGCGTTTGTCAATGCTCCACATATAAAAAGTTTTAGCCTTGTCGGGGCTCGCCCAGGGGTCCAAATCTAGACGAACATTGAGCTCTGGCAGTTGATGCACCAATACCGCTCCTGTCTGTTCCAAGAGCCGTTCTTCTTCTATGAAGGTCAAGGCCTGATCGATTTGAACAGACCCTTCATAGCCCCCAATTGGGATTCCCTTTTGCCACGGATAAGGAAATCCGGACCCCGGATAAGCCGCTGCTGCCATGGCCAATAAAACTCCAATCTTGGCACTTCTGTTGAGAATAGCGATGTCCAAGATCATCAATCGATGCAAGCTGTAATGGGCCAAGAAAGCCGCCAATGGGGCAATGACCACAAAGGGCCTCAACAAGCCGTGAGAACCATAACTGCCGCTGTACCATACCCAACTGTGGGCCAAAAAGAAAACGCCGAACATGGGCCACCAAAGCCACAGAGCCATTTGGGAGAGCTCACGCGGGGTTTTATTCTTGATGCGGGAGAACACATAAATCAACACCAACACCAAGGAAACCAGCATGAGCCCAAACACCAGTGGGCCCCATATCTCCCTTTGGGCCTCGGCATAATGCCAAAAGTTACCGTGACCCGGATCAAATCGTTTTTCTACTTCTTGCTTGACATAAGGATTCTGGCGTACAATCCAGGCCCAATCGCCCGAAACCATCGCACCTAAAACCGCAAACAACACGGACCCGATCATCAAATGCGGCCACAATTTATTGCGTGATCGAACCCAAAGAAACAGGGCCAAAGCCCCCAACAAGAGAAAACCTTCGGTTCGCACATAAGGCAAAAACGAGCCTGCAATGGCGGCTGACATCAAACGCTTGGACGCTAACAAGTACACAATGGCCACCAAGATCAAGGCATTGGTTGGCTCAGTCAAAGCAGAATGAACATTGGCCAAAACCAAGGGCTGCAAACCAAACAGTGGAATGAACATCCACGGGTTGCGCAGGCCCAAACGGCGGCAAGTCAAATAGCCCAACCAGGCAGTGGCAAGCGTAGCCAATAGATTCAAGACATACAATCCCTTGATACCGAATGGCGCAAAGGGCAAAGCCAACAAGGTGAAAACAGGTTTCCCCCATTGATCCAAAAGAAGTGTCGGATGAAAGGGCGCCCAACGAGCATACAAAAAGTGATTCCAAGAATCTTGGCCTCCTGCAGGGCCTTCAGCCTGAAACCAAAGCAAGGCATAAACCAGCAGCAGCAAGCCCAAGGAGGCCCAAGCGGCCCAGGCATTGCGGCGAATGATGGCAGTAGCTTGCATAGGCGCAAAATAAAAAGGGGAAGCCACATTCGCCTCCCCTTTTCCATTAAGATTTCGTTTGATTAGAAAGTGCTGTGCACCAACATCATGTCTTGAATGCGCTTCTCAGCATGGCGAATGGCCGCTTGCTGGTTGTTGATGTTCATGGCATCACTCATGTTAATGATGTCCAAGATGGTGGTGTAAATGTGCTCGGTTTGGGCCAAGGCACGCTCACGTACATAACCGGTATACTCGCTATACACGTTGATCAATCCACCGGCGTTGATGACGAAGTCAGGAGCATATACAATGCCCTTGGCTTTCAAAGCATCACCGTGAATGGTTTCGTCTTCCAACTGATTGTTCGCCGCACCGGCTACGATTTGGCATTTCAAACGCCCAACCGTGTCATCGTTCAAAATTCCACCCAAAGCGCAAGGAGCAAAAATATCAACCGACAAGTCGATCATGTCTTCGCTGCTCACCACAATGGCACCAAATTCCTGGGTTGCTTTTTGCAAAACGCTATCGTTGATGTCGCTGACGTACAACTTGGCGCCTTCCTTGTACAAGTATTCGCACAAGTGCCAGCCGACTTTACCAATACCCATGATGGCTACGCTTTTGCCCGAAAGGCTGTCGTTGCCCCAAGCCTTTTTGGCGCTGGCTTTCATGCCCATATAAGTACCGTAAGCAGTAACGGGTGAGGGATCTCCTCCGCCGCCCATGCTTTCAGGTAAACCCACCACGTGATCAGTTTCCATGTTGACATATTCCATGTCTTTGGTGGTGGTTCCCACGTCTTCAGCCGTGATGTACTTTCCGTTCAAGTTCTCGACAAAGCGTCCAAACTTGCGCATCAACGCTTCGCTTTTCATGGTCTTGGGATCACCGATGATGACAGCTTTCGCGCCACCCAGGTTCAAACCAGCCACAGAAGCTTTGTAGGTCATTCCACGAGACAAACGCAGGGCATCGCGCACCGCTTCTTTTTCAGAAGCATAGTGCCACATACGCGTACCTCCAAGGCCTGGCCCCAGCACCGTATTGTGGACGGCGATGATGGCTTTCAGCCCGGTGGCGTGGTCTTGGCAAAATACGATCTGTTCGTGTTGGGTAGATTCAAGGCCTGCAAACAAGTCAAACTGGGTTGCAGACAAATTTTGAGTTTGAATATCGGCCATTTTGAGGGTGCAAAGATACGCCAAACTCCCAGTAAAAATAAGCTTTTACAAGTGTCAATCAAACACTTATTCAAGGATTTACCTCGGGCTGATAATTAGGCCACGATCGGGACTTGCCGAGGGGCAAATTGAGCCGCTTTTTGAGCGATGGCTTTGATGTGTTCGGGGGTGGTACCGCAGCATCCGCCGATGATGTTCACCCATCCCAACTTCAACCACTCTTCCAAGACCGCAGCCATACCCTCAGGGGTCTCGTCGTATTCACCAAATTCATTGGGCAAGCCCGCATTGGGGTAGCAACTGATGCGCGTCCAAGCCACTCGGCTCAACTCTTCAATGAAGGGGCGCATTTGAGGGGCTCCCAGGGCGCAATTCAAGCCAACCGAGAACAAATCAGCATGAGAAATGCTGTTCCAGAAGGCTTCGGTGGTCTGGCCCGACAAGGTGCGACCCGAAGCATCGGTAATCGTACCGCTGACCATCAGAGGCAAGCGCTTTCCTTTTTTCTCGAACAAGGCATCGATAGCAAACAAAGCCGCTTTGCAATTCAAAGTATCGAATACGGTTTCCACCAAAAGGGCATCAACCCCGGCGTCAAACAAGGCTTCGGCTTG
>JALRLA010000008.1 GCA_023254645.1 Bacteroidia bacterium | reverse complement strand
AGCGAAGGTGGCGGGGCATGAAAACCCACGCCGCAGGCGTGGGGCTTTTGCGGGGTTGACACTCCCCTCTTGGGATCAGTGAGCGTAGCGAGCTAATCCCGCAGGTTTCCAAAATTCAAGTTACCAACCTCGGAGGATCAGCGAGCGCAGCGAGCTAATCCCCTCAGCGCATCACATGCAGGCTGCCTTCGAAATTGTACTTGGTGCTTTGCACATCGCTCACACAGATCTCATAGATGTAGACCCCTTCCGGCACAAGACCTCCATGGTAACGGCCATTCCACGGCTGCACTGAGGCGTAAATCTGCTCACCCCAGCGGTTGTAAATCTTGATCCATTCAATCGCATGCAGCCCCGAACACACCGGGTAAAAGCCTTCGTTCAAATCATTGCCATTCGGAGTGAACGCATTCGGAATGAACACTTTGAAGTCTTCACTCACCTGTACAACTACCTCTTCTTCACCGATGCACCCATTCGAATCAGTAACCGTCAATTTGATTCGGTACGAACCTATTTCGCCCAGTTGCTTTCGCGCATTCTCTCCATCGCCAAAGGGCTGATCGTCGCAGAACCAGAGATAGCTCAATCCCTTTCCTTCACAGGCACTGTAAAAATCCACCCACTCGGTGCTTTCAAACACCCAGTTCGGGCTGTACTTGAATTTCGCGATGGGGCCGTTCAATACCTCAATCTCAATGCGATCATCCCTATCACTGGCACAGTGCTTCGGGCTACCGTCTACCACTTTCAACAAGGCAATTTGCGACAACCCTGATTGGCTCAAGGAAACATCGATTCTCGCCTTGTCAAATGCATCAGAAACCAAGGTCTGCATGGCACCCTCCGTCACCTGATAATAAAATGTATACGGCGATTGATAGCCCCAACCCGAAAATTCAACAATCACACTGGAGTCTTTCGGGCAGCTGACAACATCATCTTTGATGCTAGCGCTCGGCAACGGAGCCACAATTGCATAGCCCGTATCCAAAAGCTGATGGCTGCATCGCATATCAGAATTGTCGGTGAGTTTCAAAAAGGCAAATGCCTGGCGCCCTGGATCATCAGTTGAAATGGGTATCGAGAATTTCCCTGTTGCGTCAGACAACAAACGTTGCGAGTCTGATCCATTATAGGAAAGCCAACACTCATAGGGCGCCTTGGAATCATAGGCTTGAAACTCGAACACGCCACCCCTTTCAAATTGGCAATATAAGGTATCGCGAAGGGGCACGAGTTTTGGCGCCGATTCAACTTGCACCACTACGCTATCATTTACATTTCGTGCGCATTGCAGACCCAATTGGTCTTCTACTCGAATGAGTCTTATCACCTGCGAACCAGCGCTTAATGAGGGGATTTGAATGAAGGCCCGGTTCCCTGTGTCACCCCGAATGGTTTGAACAGGGCCCTGATTTACGCGGTACAAATACCCATATAGCTGATGGGGTTTGAGGCCCTGGATTTCTACAAATTGGCTGGTATCAAATTGGCAAACCCTTACAGGTCCTGCCATGGAAGCATTGGGTAACTCATTCTCCCTTACATGGAGGGTAAAAACAGAATCTACGCATGCGTTGGAAACCGTTACGACATAAGTACCCGATTGGCTGAACCTACGACCCCGAAATTCTACGGTATCGCCTTTGCACATCTCGATGCTTTGGGTTCTTCGAATTTTCGGTTCGTGTGTATGTGCACAAATCGACAACCTGTTGATTTTCCAATACTCATCAAAGATTCCTTGAAAAGCAACCTGAGTAACTTTCACCGTCATGGTGGGGTCAGAATGAGGCACATTGAATTTCAACAAATACCTTGATGTTATGTCGGATTGAGCGATACAGCCTGTACGAGGCTTATGCCAATCTTCTGGCCCACCAGGGTATTGAGACGGGTAAGACTGCAAATTTCCTGTATTGGAGAACGTTGTCTGAAACATAAGGGTATCATCCAACCAAATTTGAAAAATATCGGGTCCACAACAATAATTCCCAACTCCATCCCAAGTCAAGCTCAGGTCAAGTTCAAGCTCAATGGCAAGGCTGTCATGTCCACAAGCTGGAATTTCTTTGGAAAACTCAACTGTCTGAGCCCCGAGCTTCTCTCTTTTTGACCAAGTACCCACGTGCGTATACCCCGGCTTGCACTGGGCTTTGATGGTTGAGCTTCCCAAAACGATGGAAAGAATGAATAGAACGGTGATCGCCAGTTGGCTCGTTTTGCGTTTTGTAAAATCAACCATATTTGTCCTCCTTTGCTGTTACATATCAAAGGGATGGACAGCGGATTTGCATACCGCGTGGTACGGAAAGAAAAAATAGTTGACAGACCCAAGCCCTGCAGGTCCTCTATCCCCTACTCCCCACTTTGCAGAACGGCCATGCGAAAGCCCACCCGCGAATCGCGGCGGTTCGCCGGCAAAGCCG
>JALRLA010000337.1 GCA_023254645.1 Bacteroidia bacterium | reverse complement strand
CTCACCCAAGGCAGAGATATCGGTACGGGAACCAGACTCCAACATGGAGCAAAGATAGCGCTAGCTCAAGGATACACAGACATTCTTGGGCTCGGTAAAGAAGCGCATGGCTTCCCAGCCGCCTTCTCGGCCCACACCGCTGCTCTTTGCTCCGCCAAAGGGAGTGCGCAAATCGCGCAGCAGCCAGCAGTTGATCCACACGATTCCCATCTGCAATTGGGACGCCATTCGGTGGGCGCGGGTCAGATTTTCTGTCCATAAAGTGGCGGCCAATCCATATTCGGTCGAATTGGCCATCATCAAGACCTCCTCTTCTGTATCAAATGGAGTCAGGGTAATCACCGGGCCGAATATTTCTTCTTGGTTGCAACGGCAATCGAAAGCCAAATTCTCCAAGATGGTCGGAGCAATGTACCAACCCTGTTCATGGCCTTCTGGAAACACAGCAAGGCCACCGGCCAACACCGTTGCTCCCTCTTGTTTGGCCAACTCAATATAGGAAAGCACCTTCTCGTAATGTGGCTTGCTAACAATAGCTCCCATTCGAATATCTTCCGCATCGGGAGGACCCACTTTCATTTCTTTGGCCGCTTGCACCAATTGGGTTTTCACCTCTTCGTACACAGAGCGTTCAATGAATACACGGCTCCCGCACAGACAGATTTCACCCTGGTTCAAAAAAGAGCTGCTCACTGTTGTTTTGACGGCCTTGTCCAATTGGGCATCAGCGAAAATCATGTTGGGATTCTTGCCTCCCAACTCCAGAGACAGCTTCTTGAACATGGGGGCCGCGGTGGCGGCCAAGTGCTTGCCAGTAGCCGTTCCTCCTGTAAAGGAAATGGCCTTTATACCGGGGTGTTCCACCATGGATTGACCCACTGAAGGGCCCAAACCTTGTACGATGTTCAAAACGCCGGCAGGCAAGCCTGCATCTTGGCAAATTTGACCCAACATCCAAGCGGTCACGGGGGTAAACTCACTGGGCTTTGCGATGACGCAGTTTCCTGCGGCCAAAGCAGGGGCTATTTTCCAGCTGAACAAATACAGCGGCAGATTCCAAGGGCTGATGCAGCCCACCACCCCGATGGGTTGACGAAGCGTATAATTGATCGCCTTGTCTTCCATGGCATGACTCTCAGAGGCAAATTGCATGGCCGCGGTAGCAAAAAAACGGAAATTCTGCGCCGAGCGAATCATTTCATTGCGGGCCAACCAAACCGGCTTGCCTTGATCCTTGCTCTCAGCCCTAGCCAGTTCTTCGCGACGCTCATCGATCAACTCCGCAATGCGATTCAACACTTGAAAACGCTGCTCAGCAGGCGTGACTGACCATGCAGGAAAAGCCTGTTTGGCCGCCTTATAGGCCGCCTGGACATCAGCCGATGATGAATCTGGCACCTGGCCATAGGCTGCCCCTGTCGCGGGATTGTACAAAGGCAAATAGGCTCCATTGACAGGAGCGCTGTATTCACCTCCAATGAAATTGCTCAGTTGAAGATTGTTCATCGTGTTTGCAAATGTTCAGGGTTGTGAAGTTCGGCAAAAATCTCATACTCGCTGGGAGCGGCCCAAAGCGAGTTCTCTCTCACCCAAATTCGATAGCCCTTACCCGGCTGTACACTCAATTTCATGGATCTGTCCATCAAAAAGGAATGCGTTTGAATGTCCCACTCGAGGAGTTGAACCAATCCTCGTTTCTTCAACACTTGAAACTGCCGCAGATCGGCGGCGGTATCGCTGCACTCAAATCGCAGCAAGGACAAGCCTTGGGAAGAATCCAAGGTTTGGCGATAAGCACCAAATCGCTTTTCAGCCAAAGCCAAATCGTAATTCAGAAACACGGCAAATTCTTGGGCGAAATCACAACTATCCAACTCTTCTGTGTGAATATCCTCTCCATGAATGACGGTTTTGTAGCAGCCGGGTTGTTCTTTATCCAAGGCTTCAACTTGCCGATACAAATCTTGGGTATAGGTAGACCATTGATCATTGAAGGCCAACTTCTTTATTTCAGAAGATTGGCAACCTACCCAGGCCAAAGCGGCCAAAAACATCCACTTAGCCATTTCTCTTGATCAAGCTCACTCCTGTCATGTCTTCGGGCTGCGCCAAACCCATGAGCTCCAAAATGGAAGGTGCCACGTCAGCCAATTTCCCTTTGTTCAACTCGGCTCCTTGAGGACCGTTGATCAACCAGCAGGGAACGGGGTTGGTCGAATGGGCGGTATTGGGGGTTCCATCTTCGTTCAACGCTACATCAGCATTGCCGTGATCGGCAATCACCAGAATAGCATATCCCATGTTCGTCAAAGCAGTGGCTAAACGCTGTAGCTGGGCATCAACCGTTTCCACCGCTTCAACTATGGCTGAATACACTCCTGTGTGACCCACCATATCGGCATTGGCATAGTTGAGGCACACAAAATCAGTGGCTTCCTGGCCGAGGGCTTCCAGAGCCAAATCGGTTAATTCGACAGCACTCATTGAAGGCTGCAAGTCATAGGTAGCCACTTTGGGTGAAGCCGCCATGATGCGGCGCTCGCCCTCAAAAGGCTGTTCTTGACCCCCTGAAAAGAAGAAGGTCACATGCGGATATTTCTCTGTTTCGGCGGCCCTGATCTGGGTTTTCCCCGATTGGGCTAAGACCTCACCTAAGGTGTTGTACAAGTTTTGGTTTTCAAACAACACGCCGCTGATGGAAAAGGTCTCATCATAGGTCGTGAAGGTGTAGACCTGCAAGTCCAATTTGGACATGCCCTGCTCGGCAAAATCTTGCTGACTCAAGGCTCTTGTCAATTGACGACCTCGGTCTGTTCTGAAATTGGCAAACAGAACGGTATCGCCATCTTGAATCAAGCCTTCCGTACCCTCAAGACAGCGAATGGGTTTCACAAACTCATCCGTCACGCCATTATGATAAGAAGATTCAATGCCCTGAATAGGCTCGCTGCGCTTGCCTACCCCCTGTACCATCAAATCATAAGCTACCTTGACCCTCTCCCAACGTTGATCGCGGTCCATCGCATAGTAGCGACCGACCAAGGTACTGAGCTTAGCACCCGTATCAGCCGTTTGGGATACAAAATGCTCGACAAAGGCCTTACCCGACTGAGGATCGGTATCTCGACCGTCCAAAAATCCGTGAACATAGATGCGTTTCACTCCATTCGAATGGGCCAATTTGCACAAGGCAATCATGTGATCCACATGGGCGTGCACGCCACCATCTGACATCAAACCCAAGATGTGTAGAGCTTTATCTTCTCCAACACCCGCAAAACAGCCCTGCAGCATGGGGTTGTCGCTCAAGCTACCGTCTTGCACCGATTTGTTGATGCGCGCCAGCATTTGCCAAACAACACGACCTGCACCGATATTCATATGACCCACCTCTGAATTCCCCATCTGTGCCGTGGGCAAACCCACGTTTTCTCCGTCGGTCAAAAGGGTGGAATGAGGCACTGAGGCGGTTAGAGAATCTGCATAGGGAGTGCTCGCACAAGCGATGGCATCCGATTTGCTTTGGTTCCCCAGACCCCAGCCATCCAAGATAATCAATGCGGCTTTTGAAGACATATCACAAAGGTAGGCACGGCATGACCTTTTTCGCGATATTTGTACGACCAATGCGCGGCACTTTGCTAACTATAGCGACTCTTTTTTGGGCTACAACTCTGTGTGCCCAACAACCCCTAGAACCCAGAATCGACATGCCCTACGCGGTGAGCCAATTGCGCAACCAGCGATTGGAATCCAGAAAGGGAAACGGTCAAACCATCAACGGCTATCGCCTATTCATGGGTTTGTCCAACAGCCGAACTGAGGCCATCGGCATGCAGCAAAAAATCAATGTCGTCTTGGCAGGGAGTTATGCAGCGGAAGTCGTCTACGACGAACCCAACTTCAAGTTGTACATAGGCCGCTTTTACAGCCAGGCCGAAGCCAATCGAGCCTTGTATAACATTCGCCCATACTACCCCGCCTGTCGATCCATTCGATTGCCCTTGCCCGTGCCCAATTCTGCTCCCTGATGAAAATCGATCCACAACAAAAAAAAATCAAAGCTCAAGTACGGGAATTGTTCACGGCCGACCTCGAAAAGAATAAGCAGCGCAAAACCCCTGAGCGATACGCCATCCTGGACGAAATTTATTCGCACAAAGAGCACTTTGACGTCGACAGTTTGTTCGTCAAAATGAAGTCGCGGAATTACCAGGTTAGCCGGGCTACGGTATACAACACATTGGACCTATTGGTGGAAGCTGAATTGGTCAAAAAGCATCAATTTGGACAAAACACCAGCCACTATGAACAGGCCTACGGTTACCGCCAGCATGATCACTTGATTTGCAATCGCTGCAAAGAGGTGTTGGAATTTTGCGACCCCCGGGTGCAGCAAATCTCCAATACCATGGGTTCTTTGCTCAAGTTTCAAATCGGGCACCACTCTTTACATTTATATGGCGACCCCCTGCTCACCGAAAAGGGCGAATGCCAACATTGCAATAAAAATCTCTATCCATAACAATTCATGGTTGACGTAATTCTAGGCCTCCAGTGGGGCGACGAAGGAAAAGGCAAAATCGCCGACTTTTTAACCCCCCAATACCATGTGGTGGCCCGCTTCCAAGGAGGCCCTAACGCAGGGCACTCGCTGGAATTCGAAGGCAAGAAATTTGTTTTGAACACCATTCCATCAGGCATTTTTCGTCAGGACACCTTGAATCTCATCGGCAACGGCGTTGTCATTGACCCCGTGCGTTTGCAACAAGAGATTGGCCGCATTTCTGACGAATGCCCGAACTACAAAGAGCGTTTGTTGATTTCCAAAAAGGCGCACTTGATTCTGCCCACTCACCGCATTTTGGATGCTGCTTCAGAGGCTTCTAAAGGAGTTGGTAAAATTGGAAGCACTTTGCGTGGCATTGGCCCCACCTATCGAGACAAGGTTGGTCGTAGCGGTTTGCGCGTCGGTGATATTCTTCACAGCGATTTCGCCAGCATCTACCGCCAAGCGACCGCGGCTCATTTGCGCTTGATTGAACATTACGGGTATACCGATTTCGATTTGAAAGCCGAAGAAATAGCCTTCTTTGAAGCCGTAGAATTCTTGAAGGGCCATCAGCTCATCAACAGCGAGTACTTCATCAATGACTGCATAGCTCAAGGCAAGAAAATCTTAGCCGAGGGCGCACAGGGCTCCATGCTGGACATCGAATTTGGCACCTATCCTTTTGTGACCTCTTCCACTACTTTGTCAGGCGGAGTTTGCTCAGGCTTGGGTATTGCGCCCAAACACATTGGCAAGGTTTACGGCATTTTCAAGGCCTATTGCACCCGCGTGGGTTCTGGGCCCTTCCCCACTGAATTGTTTGACCAAACGGGCGAAGATTTGCGCCGAATTGGGCACGAATACGGGGCTACAACCGGGCGTGAACGTCGCTGCGGATGGTTGGACCTCGTAGCCTTGAAATACGCTTGTATGTTGAATGGCGTCGATGAGCTAATCATGATGAAAGGTGATGTATTGAACGGCATGGACAACATTTCAGCCGCTACCGCCTATCAATACGAAGGAGCCGAACACAAGCAAGTTCCTTCCAACATGGTAAACACCCCTGTTGAGCCCGTGTATTCTCAGCACAAGGGATGGTCAAAAGACATAGACTTGATCAAAGGCTACGATGCCATGGACCAAGAGTTCCGCGATTACATTGAGTACATCGAGCAATACATCGGTCACCGCATCTCGGTCATCTCTATGGGCCCAGAGCGAGAGAAAACTTTGCAACGCTAACTCCTCCTTAGCATGAAAATCATTTGCATTGGCCGCAACTACGCCGCTCACATTGACGAGCTAAACAATGAGCGACCCAGCGAACCCGTGATTTTCATCAAACCCGATAGCGCCCTGCTTAGAAACGGGAATCCCTTCGTGTGCCCTGATTTTAGCCAAAACATTCACTACGAACTCGAATTGGTGGTCAAAATCAAGAAACCAGGCAAGGCTATACCCAGAGCCTTTGCCCCAGACTATTACGATGAAGTCAGCCTGGGCATTGACATGACTGCCCGAGATGTGCAAGATACCTTGAAAGCCAAAGGGCTTCCCTGGGAAAAATCCAAAGCCTTCGACCATTCAGCCGTCATCGGCACTTTTCGCTCCAAAGAAGGCCTGACCCTCAACAACTGCCGCTTTCGACTGGAGAAAAACGGGCAAATCGTGCAAGATGGCCATACGTCTATGATGCTGTGGTCGGTTGATGAAATCATCGAACACGTCTCTCAGTACTTCATGCTCAAAACAGGCGATTACATCTACACGGGTACCCCCGCTGGAGTTGGCCAGATAGCCAGTGGCGATCAGCTCGTCGGCTTTTTAGAAGACCAAGAGCTACTTCAAACCACGGTGATTTAACCCAATTTGGGGACAAGTGTCACCTAGACAATAAGGCTTTTCTCCCTGAATCAATTTACTTTGTGGACATGAAGGCATTGTCTACCATACTCTTTTTCACGGCAGCGTTTTTCGTGCCTATCCACTCTCAGGCTAAAAGCCCAGCGAACAATCCCGTTCAACACCTTACACCTGTTCATTGGTACATTGGTTTTTCCAATCCTGAATTGGAGATTATCGTACACGCTCCCGGGGCCGCCTATTACAACTATAAACTCAAAGCCTATGCCGGTGTTCAGATGAAGAGCCAAACTTCTGGAGCTCATCCTGACATTGCTTACATTCATCTCACCATCGACCCTACCACCCAACCGGGTTCATTGTCCATACAGGCCAAAGCCAAAACGGGCGTAGAACGATTGCCCAGCTTTGCCTTTCCTTATGAACTCAAGGCGCGACGCCAGGC
>JALRLA010000284.1 GCA_023254645.1 Bacteroidia bacterium | reverse complement strand
GAGCAATGGTTTGAATTGCCAGAACTGCCACTTGAACGCAGGTACGCAACCCTGGGGTAATAACTACGGTTCAGTAGCCGCTATTTATCCTAAGTTTCGCGCCAGAAGCGGTACGGTTGAAGACATTTACAAACGCATTGCTGATTGCTTTGAGCGTAGCTTGAACGGTACGGCTCCTGCTAAAGAGAGTGCCGAAATGCAAGCCATGGCCGCCTACATTCAATACGTAGGTTCCGAGCAGCCCAAAGGCGAAAAAGCCAAAGGAGCGGGTATTTACAGCCTGGCATTTTTGGATCGCCCAGCCGATCCTGTTCAAGGAAAGGCCGTTTACGATGTGAAGTGTGCTAGCTGCCACGGCATCGATGGGCAAGGGGTCATGAATGCCGAAGGAAATGAATACACGTATCCGCCGTTGTGGGGAGAGCACAGCTACAACCACGGTGCCGGATTGTACCGTTTGAGCCGATTTGCGGGTTACGTAAAAGCCAACATGCCTTTGGGTGCAACCTACCAATCTCCCCAACTCAGCGATGAACAAGCTTGGGATGTGGCGGCCTATGTCAATAGCTTGGATCGCCCTGCCAAAGACCTGAGCGCCGATTGGCCCGATGTAGCCAAGAAGAATTTTGACCATCCCTTTGGGCCCTATGCCGATGCTTTCTCTGAAAAGCAGCACAAGTACGGTCCATTCGGTCCTATCAAAGAATTTCAATCCAACAGCAAACCCTAATGAATACCGAGAAACAAGAACCCTTGTGCTGCGCACCTGAGCCTTTGAGCGAACAACCCTATGGTCAGGAGTTTTGGAACAGCAAATACCAGGTGGGAGAAACCGGCTGGGATTTGAATGCGGCTTCACCTGCTTTGGTGCATGCCATTGATGGAATCTCAGACAAAAATGCGTCCATTTTGATTCCCGGCTGTGGCAACGCGTACGAAGCTGATTATTTGCTGGAGCAGGGTTTTACGAACGTGACCTTGATCGACATCGCCCCCGATTTGGTGAATGCCTTGAAAGCTCGCTATGCCGATCAATCCGATCGAATTCGCGTCATCGAAGGCGATTTCTTTGCCCATGAGGGAGAGTACAACTACATCTTGGAGCAAACGTTTTTCTGCGCCTTGCCGCCCCTTTTGCGTTCGGCTTATGTGCGCAAGATGTACCATTTGCTCGCTTCAGAGGGCCATTTGATGGGTCTTTTGTTCAACCGAGAATTCGAACAAGAAGGACCCCCATACGGCGGTACGGCCGAAGAATACCAAGCCTTGTTTGGTCCCCATTTCCACATCCTGCACATGGCCGACTGCGACTTGTCGCATCCCAAGCGCTTGGGTACGGAACTCTACATTGACTTTGAAAAAAAGTGCGCAGCTTGCGCCAACCTAGAACTAAATAAAAAATAAATCTCATCCATATGAACCTATTCAATTTCTTCAAGAAGGACAAGGTTGCTGCTTCAGCCACCCCTTCCAATCCTCCCTCCAATGCTCAGGTGAACATCGAACAGATCTACACCGGTTGTTTGGCGCAGGGTGCTTACTACATTGAGAGCAACGGAGAAGTCGCCATCATTGACCCCTTGCGCGAGACCCATACTTACATGGAGCGCGCCGAAAAGAATGGCCACAGCATCAAGTACATTTTCGAAACCCACTTCCACGCTGATTTCGTGAGCGGTCATGTTGACTTGAGCAACAAGACCGGTGCGGAGATCATATACGGTCCTACCGCCAAAACCGAATTTGCTTGTACCGTAGCCGAAGATGGTCAGATTTTCCCCTTGGGCAACGTGAGCATCAAGGTGTTGCACACCCCGGGTCACACCATGGAGAGTTCGTGTTTCTTGTTGTTGGACGAGAACGGTCGCGAGCACAGTTTGTTCTCTGGCGATACCTTGTTCCTCGGTGATGTAGGTCGTCCTGACTTGGCCCAAAAGGCGGCCAACATGACCCAAGAAGATTTGGCGGGTTACTTGTACGACTCGTTGTACGGTAAAATCATGCCCTTGCCCAACGATGTGATGGTATACCCCGCACACGGAGCCGGTAGCGCTTGCGGCAAGAACATGATGAAAGAAACCATGGATTCACTGGGTCACCAAAAAGAGATGAACTACGCCTTGAACCAAAAGAGCAAAGCCGATTTCATCGCTGCGGTAACCGATGGTTTGACTCCTCCTCCTGCTTATTTCCCCATGAACGTGGCCATGAACAAATCGGGAATTGCCGGGTTTGAAGAAGTCATGAACAATGGTATGCGCGCTTTGTCAGCAGACGAATTCGAAGCCGCGGTTGAAGGAACCGAAGCCGTTATGTTGGATACCCGTGCGGCCGCTGATTTCGCCAAAGGCCACATTCCCCGCAGCATCAGCATTGGCATTGATGGCCAATTTGCTCCTTGGGTAGGTGCCATCATCGCTGATGTCAAGCAGTCCATCGTTTTGATCGCGCCTGAAGGCCGTGAAGAAGAAGTGGTAACCCGTTTGTCTCGCGTAGGCTTTGACAATATTTTGGGTCACTTGGCCGGTGGTTTTGCTGCTTGGGAAGCTTCAGGCAAAGAGACTGATAACGTGAATCGCATCACGACCGACACTTTCGCGGCTGAATTTGAATCGGGAACGAGTTATGTGTTGGACGTGCGCAAGGAAAGCGAATACCGCGCCGAGCACGTAGAAGAAGCGTACAACAAGCCTTTGGATTTCATCAACGATTGGTTTGCCGAAATGGGCCAGCAAGAAGGATTCTTCATGCATTGTGCCGGCGGTTACCGCTCCATGATTGCCGCATCCATTTTGAAGTCTCGTGGCATTCACAACTTCAAAGAAATTGAAGGCGGTTTCGGTGCCATTGCGAAAACCCAAGTTCCCAAAACCGATTTTGTTTGTCAAAGCAAATTGCAACAAGCATAATTGTAATAACTTAATGATATGTTAGAGTTGATTCAACAACCTTGGCCCTGGTACGTTGCCGGTATTTTCATCGGCTTGACCGTACCCACCTTGCTCATTGTGGGCAACAAAAGCTTCGGCATTTCTTCCAACTTGCGCCACATCTGTGCCGCATGCATTCCCGGAAATGTGAAGTTCTTTCAATACGATTGGAAGAAAGAAATTTGGAACTGGTTTTTCGCAGCCGGTATCGTTTTGGGTGGATTCATTGCCATGAACTTCTTGGCCAACCCTGATGCGATCCAAGTCGCCGATGCAACCAAATCCAACTTGCGCGAAGCGGGCGTCACCGATTTTACCAACTTGCTTCCAGCTGATATTTTCTCGTGGGATTCCTTGCTGAGCCTTCGCGGTTTCTTCTTCATGATCGTGGGTGGATTCCTGGTAGGTTTTGGTACTCGTTACGCCGGCGGATGCACCTCAGGACACGCCATCATGGGCTTGTCAACCCTGCAGTGGCCTTCATTGGTGGCGACCATCTGTTTCATGATCGGCGGTTTTGTTTCTGCTTGGTTCATTGTTCCCTTCTTGTTAGGCCTTTAAAAAAATAGAGTATGAAAAACGCAGAAAATACAGACATGCGCCACACAGACGCTGTTTGTGTGAACGAAGAGCAAGTGAAACACCCCTGGTGGGACAACTTGAAATACTTGATCGTGGGTATCGTATTCGGTATCACCTTCGTGAAGGCTGAGATCGTGAGCTGGTTCCGCATTCAGGAGATGTTCCAATTGACCTCTTTTCACATGTACGGAGTCATTGGTACGGCTGTGGTTGTGGGTGCTATTAGCATTCAAATCATCAAGCGATTCAACATCAAAACCTTGTATGGAGAAGAAATCGTGATCAATAAAAAGGAGTTCAACAAGGGCCAAATTTATGGCGGTTTGATGTTCGGTATAGGCTGGGCCATTACCGGAGCTTGCCCAGGACCTTTGTTTGCTCACATTGGAGCCGGTTTTACGGTCATTGGAGTGACTTTCTTGAGTGCCGTTGCGGGAACCTGGGTTTACGGGTACCTGCGTGATAAACTGCCTCATTAACTTTTTGTTACCATTTGGAAAAGCCCGGCCTAACAGCCGGGCTTTTTTTATCTGATGTGACCACGGTTACAGAAGGCTCTTGCTGGCAAACCTAATTTTGCCCCACGTATGAGTACTATTAAAGAATTGGTAGCTGTAGAAGGTGCTACTGTGATTGATGTTCGCGGATCTTGGGAGTTTGAATCAGGCCATGTCAACGGTGCTATCAACATTCCCTTGGATGAAATTCCTATGGCGCTTGATGAAATCAAAGACATGAAGCAGCCCATCATCGTATACTGCCGCAGCGGTAATCGTTCGGCCATGGCTCAGCAGTTTTTGATGCAAGGCGGCATTGCCCGTGTCGTAAATGGCGGCGGATTGGGTGATATGCAAATTGCCTTGATGCAATGAATGCGTCAGGCCTGCTTTATAACCTGACTAATCATTGGGGTTTTGCCCGAGCCTTGCGATTAATCTTAGGATTGATGATGGCTTGGCAAAGTGTCTTGACCCAAGAGTGGTTGGTGTTGGCTTTGGCCTTGTCATTTGCAGGTATGGCCTTGTTCGGCATCGGTGCCTGCAACTCTGGGGCTTGTGTGCCTTATCGTTCATCAGTCTCCACGGCAGAAACGGAAGAGGTCGAGTACGAAGAGGTTCGCTAAAAATTTCGACGCCTCAACCATTTGTATAAGGCGTAGATAAGATATACTGGTGTTGAGCCCGGAATGCGCAAAAATATCAATAAGAAGGCCTTCTCAAGGTTGGATTCTGGCTTTAACCATTGTTGCCCCTGAATCCAACGTTGTAGGCCTTTTTGTGTGTGGTAAAGCACAGCACAAAAAGACCATCGCTGTGTGAATTCCAAATTATGGAATTGTGGCGTTTACCTTTTGTTGGCTTCTTGCATTAAGGGGTCATGAATTCGAAATTTAGCATCCAAATTCCCAGCCCCTGCCACGAAGATTGGAACCAAATGTTGCCAGCCGAGCAAGGCCGTTTTTGCCAATCGTGCGAGAAGACCGTCGTTGATTTTAGTCAAATGAGCGATGAACAAGTGCTCAACTATTTTAAAGTCAAACAACAAACAACTGAGCGCGTTTGCGGTCGATTTCGGGCCGAGCAGGTAAGCAAGCCTGTGCTGTTTCACTGGCAAAAATGGCCCTTGAG
>JALRLA010000101.1 GCA_023254645.1 Bacteroidia bacterium | reverse complement strand
ACTGTTCACTTTCTGGATCAAGCGGCTTGCCCTCGATTTGGTTTTCGTAGCTGAGGTCAACTGTACGGTATTTGCTCCACCCTACGGTTTTCAGCCCTTTCTCGTAGAAAAGACGCAGGTTTTCCAGCTTTTGCGTAAGCTGTTCGGCCGTGCCTATAACAATGCTATGGGTTCCCAGGCGGGGAATCAACACTATGCGACCATAGTTATCGACATAGCCTTGTTCAAATTGTGCGTCCCAGAAGGGATCGACACTCATGACTTCAGCGACTTTGATCAAGTCCTTGAGGCAGGATTCTTGGGTAACGGCCCCGGCTTTGAATTGGGTTTTGATGTGGCCATTCACGGGCAGGGCAAAATCGGCGTGTTTTCCTCGAACGGGTATGACGATGCCCGCTGAATCCAAGTAGAATTGTTCGCCTTTTTGGTTTCGCACCAGAAGCAGAGGCTCACGTTCCTGGATTTTAACGGTTAAGACTCCATTCAAGTTGACGTAGGCATCGGCGCTTTTGATGGCGGCCTGTTCAATCAAGGCGTATTCGATTTTTTGAAGTTGAACGGCTTTGCTGCTGCGACCAGCCAACTTGCCTGCGGTTTTCTCCAAAATGCCGTTGATGTCTTTTTGGCTGTAAAAGACAAATCCGCGATTGCCCTTGTTTTTGATTTCTATGCGCTTGATGCGCTTGTTGCTGCTTTGCCCGTTGCTACTGGTCCAGGCAAAGACCAATCCGAAGATCAGTAGGATCAGCAGGAGCAAGAGGGATTGGCGGCGGTTCAAACTGAGTTTCATGCGGGAGAATTCAAGGTTTGGTACAATTCGGTGAGGGGTGGGCAGAGGCGGTCAATGTCGCCTGCACCCATGATGAGCAAGAGCTCGGGTTTGTCTTCTGCGGCTTTTTGCAAAATCGCTTCAGGGCCTAAGATTTGAACCTTGGATGGGTCGGGCATCAGGTTGCTCAGCCATTGGCTATCGATGCCCTCAATGGGCAATTCACGAGCCGGGTAAATGGGCATGAGCCAAAGCTCGTCCAGGGCCGATAGGCTTTGGGCAAACCCTTGGGCAAAATCGCGGGTGCGGCTGAACAAATGAGGCTGGAAAATGCCGGTCAATTTGCGCTCGGGATAGAGCTCTTGAACCGAGGCTATAAAGGCGTTCAGCTCCTGCGGATGATGAGCATAGTCGTCAATCAAGGTATAGTTGGGTCCCTTGACCAAGCGCTCGAATCGGCGTTTGGCTCCTTTGAACTGGCTCAGGGCTTCGCTCAGGCTTTCTGGGGCAATGCCCAATTGGCAGCAAATACCGAGGGCGCCCACCGCATTTTCGACGTTGTGACGCCCAGGCAATCCGCAGTGCATGGGGCAACAACCGTGGGGATGCACGAATTCAAAATGATACTCTCCATCTTCAACACGAATGTTCTCGGCTCGGTAATCGGATTCTTGGAGCCCATAGCGTAGGAGTGGAAGATCCGACAAGCCCTCAGTAGATAGCTGTTCTTGGAGAAGCAAAGATCCGCCCTTTCGAAGTTTGTGTGCAAAGTCAACAAAGGCCTGATGAAACGCTTCAGGGCTACTGTAAATGTCCAAGTGATCGGGATCCATGGCGGTGATCAAAGCCAAATCAGGCTTCAGGCGGTGAAAGCTGCGATCGAATTCATCGGCTTCCAACACGACCCGCCGTGCTCCTTGGCCTTGGGTATGCAAATAGTTGCTGCCGAAATTGCTGGAGATGCCTCCCAAGAAGCCGGTCACCGGGGCTCCGCTTTCTTTGAGTAAGTGGGCCACCAAGGTACTGGTAGTAGTTTTACCATGTGTGCCAGCAATGGCAATGGTAAAGTGATCTTGAGCCAATAGGCCCAGTACTTCGCTTCTCTTTTTCCACTCACAACCCTGGGCCTCTACCCAATCGCGTTGGGGGTGATCCTGGGGTACAGCGGGTGTCAAGACCCAGAGAACTTGTGAGGCATTTTGGCGAAAGCCTTCTGGGATGTTCTCTATGCTATCTTCATAGCCAATCTGCATGCCTTCTTGCTGAAGGGCTTGGGTCAATGGGCTGTGTGTTTTGTCGTAGCCGGCTACTTCCCATCCGGTTTGCGCGTAGTAGCGAGCAATGGCGCTCATGCCGATGCCGCCTATGCCCAAAAAGTATACCTGCTTGGGGCTTGAGGCCGTTATGCCTATGCTCTCCAAGATGGAGGAAGCGATGGTTTGGGTGGCCGCGGGGCGGGCCAAGGGCTCGAGTTTTTGGCGCATTTGAGCCAAACTTTGAGGCTTGGATAAGAGGCGCAGCGCTTCAGCGACCAAGCGCTGTTGGGCGTCAGAGTCCAGAACGAGCTGGGCGGCTCCGTGTTCGCTGAGCAACAAGGCATTTTGGGTTTGGTGATCGTCGGTTACGTTGGGTGAGGGCACCAAAAGGCTGGCCTTGTTCATGACCGCGATTTCGGAAACCGACAAGGCTCCGGCTCGGCCGATGACCAGGTCGGCCGCTAGGTAGGCCTGGTCCATGTTGTAGACAAAGGCCGATAAGTAAAAGCCGGGTATGTCCCAGTTTTTCTTGAGCTCTTCAAGGTGTTGCTCGGCGTAGGTTTTGCCCATTTGCCAAATCAATTGAACACCGGCTTCTTTGAGGGAATCCAGGTTTTGGTGAAGGGCTTGGTTGATGCTTCGAGCGCCCAAACTGCCGCCGGTTACAAACAATACAGGGCGATCGGGACTCAGCCCAAAAGCCTTTAAGGCTTCGGGCCGGCTTTGGCTCCCTTGAACAGCCGCTTGCAAGATGTTTTCGCGAACCGGGTTTCCGGTAAAGGTCCAGGTTCCAGGAGCAAAAAAGCGATCCATTTCTGGAAAGCCGGTAAAGATGTGCCTAGCCTTGGGTCCTACCGTCTTGTTGGTCAGTCCGGCAAAACCGTTTTGCTCTTGTAAAAAAGTGGGAATTCCCATGCCAGCAGCGGCTCGGCAAATGGGGAGTGAGGCGTATCCGCCGGTGCCAATGACCGCATCAGGTTTGTACGATTTCAAGAGTTTTCGTGCTTGAATCAGGCTGTAAATGGCCTTGGCCAAGACAATGAAATTTCGGGGAGTTAGCGATCGTTTGAGACCTTCGATGGGAAGGCCAATTATGTCGAATCCTTCAGCAGGAACTTTTTCCATCTCCATGCGACCCTGGGCTCCCACAAAGAGGATTTCGCTGCCCGGATGCTGGCGCTGGAGTTCTTTGGCAATGGCCACGGCTGGGAAAATATGCCCACCGGTGCCGCCCCCGCTGACGATGAATTTAGGCATCAACAACCGCCCCCTCGGCTTGCTTGCGTTTTTCTTCTTGGATGTGTCGACTAATGCCGAGTATGATGCCAAACGATAGAGAATTGAAGAGCAAACTGGTGCCACCCATGGACACCAAAGGAATGGTCAATCCGGTTACAGGCAGTACGCCTACGGCTACTCCCATGTTCAAGAAGGCTTGAAAGGACATGGACAGTCCGAGTCCTACTACCGTTAGGGCTCCAAATGCCTGGGGTGAAGCGGTCATGAGTTTTAGGCAGCGGTACAAGAGCACCAAGAAGCAGCCCAAAATGATCAATCCGCCAAACAATCCGTATTCTTCTACGATGATGGCATAGATGAAGTCTGAGTAGGGGTGAGGCAAATAATATCGCTGAGTGGAATGTCCAGGTCCCTTGCCGAATATGCCACCCGTGGCGACGGCAATCTTGGATTGCACCTGTTGGTACGAACTCTCGGCGTTCGGGTTGTTTCCCGAGAAGGTCTCGATGCGGCTCTTCCAAGTGGGAATTCGGCCTCCCAAATCGCGAGCGGTTTGGGTGGAAATATTGGTCAAAAACAGCACCATGATGGCGATAGCGCTGAGGCCAATGCCCGCCAAAATTCCCAAGTATTTTAGGTTGACTCGCCCGATGTACATGAGCATCATCGAGGTGGCGAAAATCATCAGGGCCGTAGACAGGTTTTCAGGAGCAATCAATAAGACTATGATGCCGACAGCGACAAGGGCTTTGATGAAGACTTTGGTCGTGCCTGCATCTTCGTGATTTTTAGAGATGACCCGAGCGATGTACAAAACCAAAAATAGTTTGGCCATGTCGCTGGGTTGCAGGGTAAGATTCAAAAATGGAATGGGCAACACACGGGCTGCATTGTTGATGTCGTGTCCCACTATTAGGGTCAACACAAGCAACGCAATCGATAAGTGAATGCCCCAGCGCGCCATGATTTTGTAGAGCTGGTAGGGCATTCGGTGGGTCACATACAACACTCCCAATCCCAATAAGAGAAAGCCTGAATGGCGCAGAAAATAAAATTCCGTGTCGCCTCCTTTTTCTGAAAAAGCCAGGGTGCTGGTTGCGCTATACACAGCCAGTACACCTATCAGTGATAGGATCAGGACAATGAACCAAATGATTCGGTCTCCCTTGAAGAGTTGAGAAGCAGCAGCCATGGTTGGGGATTAGAGGTTGCGAACGGCTTCCTTGAACTGACGACCACGGTCTTCGTAGTTGTCAAACAAGTCGAAACTGGCGCAAGCAGGCGATAGCAATACGGCATCGCCGCTGCTGGCCAAACGCGAGGCGACATGAACGGCTTCTTTGGCGCTCATGGTGTTGATGATCATGTCGACGTCGCTTTGAAAGGCGTGGTGGATTTTGATGTTGTCCATGCCCAAGCAGATAATCATCTTGACCTTTTGGCGAACCAGGGGCTTCAAATCTTCGTAGTTGTTGCCTTTGTCGACACCACCGGCAATCCAAATGACGGGTTTGTCCATGCTCTCGAGTGCGTACCAAGCCGAGTTGACGTTGGTGGCTTTGGAGTCATTGATGAACTCGATGCCCTTGAATTTGCCACAGGGCTCCAAGCGGTGCTCGATGTTCTCAAAGTGGCTGAGGCTCTCGCGAATGCTGTCCTTGCGAACGTCTACGAGTTGGGCGACGATGGCAGCAGCCATGCTGTTGTTCTGGTTGTGTTGTCCACGAATGGTGAAGTCTTTCATATCGATTTGTGTTGTGTGTTTGTTGTCAGTGTTTAATTGGATGCAGCCATCGGCGATCCAGGCGCCCAATCGGGCTTGGTTTTGTAGGGAAAAGCTGTAGGTCTTGGCGTTGGACTTGTGTTCGCTGAGAGCTAGGCTGGTTTCCGCATCGTCGGCGCAGTATATGAAGGCCTGTTCTGGGCCCTGATTCTGTGTGATGCGCATTTTGCTTGCACGGTACGCTTGCATGCTGCCGTAGCGCTCCAAATGGTCGGGGGTGATGTTGGTCAGGACCGCG
>JALRLA010000092.1 GCA_023254645.1 Bacteroidia bacterium | reverse complement strand
CAGATAAGGATGGTATTGCCCAATCACAAAAGTGGCCACCAAGCCCAAGACGAACCAGAGCAACGTTCTCGTACCGCTCTGTTTCAAGGTCAAACCCGACTCATTGTTTCGTTTGTTGAACAAGCCTAAGTCGAGTATCAATCCCCCAGCTACGACAATTAAAAAGACGAGGCTGACCAAAATCTTATGGCTTTCCATGGGCCCAAAAATAAGCCAATTCCTACTCCTACTGAGAATCTCTGCTTACTTTTGTTTCATGTCTTGGAAGAAAAGCATACTCATGGCAACGGCCGGTTTATTGACCTTTTGGATCAGCAGTTCCCATCGCCCGGAAGAGGGAATGTTCCCCTTGAATTACTTGAACGAAACAGAACTGAAACAAGCTGGACTTCGGCTCGATGCCGATGACATTTTCAATCCTGAAGCCATTTCTTTGACCAATGCCCTGGTCAATGTCGGCGGATGCACGGGCTCTTTTATTTCCAACCAAGGCTTGATCATCACCAACCACCACTGTGTGTACGGCAGCGTAGCCAAACTGAGCACTCCTGAGCAGAACTATTTGGAAAACGGTTTCATTGCCCAAAGCCATTCAGAGGAATTGCAAGTACCCATTCCCTGCAAAGTGCTGCAGAGCTACGAAGATGTTAGCGATCGAGTTCTTCAAGGATTGGAGTCCAACACCGATCCCATCGTTAGAGCGCAAACCATTCAAGACAACATCAAAGCCATTGCCGAAAAAGACCAGGCCGAGAACCCCGAACTGAAAATTGAGATTTCCGAGATGTTCGTAGGTCGCAGCTATACCCTATTTCGCTACATCTACCTGCAAGATGTGCGCTTGGTCATGGCTCCTCCCCTGACCATAGGCCAATTTGGTGGAGATACCGACAATTGGGAGTGGCCCCGTCACAACGGCGACTTCTCATTGGTTCGTGCCTATGTGGGTCCCGATGGGAAACCTGCTCCTTACAGCGAAGACAACATTCCATACACGCCACAAAAATTCCTGAAGATCAACCCATCAGGCACCAAAGAAGGCGATTTCGTTTTCATCATGGGCTATCCTGGAAGAACCTATCGCCATGAAAGTGCGGCTTATTTGGCATTCCAAGAAGACCATCATTTGCCCCGCATTCAGCAAGGATTCAAGTACCAAATTGACGCCATCAAACGTCACACCGAAGGCAATACCGCTGAACAGCTCGCCTTTGCCGGAACAGTTCAGAGCTTGGAAAACACGGAAAAGAACTACAGAGGTAAAATTCAAGGGCTACGCCGAACGGATTTGGTACAGCAACGCATGCAAGAAGAGGGAGCCATGCTGGAATGGTGCAACAAAACCGGCCGTGCCAGTGGTGCGCAAATCATCGAGCAAATTCGTGGCATATGGAATCAGCGTTATTCCCTGGCCCCAGCCTATTACAATTACTTATTGATGAACCGCCAGTCGACGGTTTTGCGCACGCTCAATCAACTGGCCCAATTGGAATTCAAGTCACCCGAATCCTTTCAAGATGCCGAAACATTGAATTCCATACTGGGATCCTACAACCTGCGCAATGTTTCTCTGGAGCGCGATATGGTCGCTCACCTGCTCAAGGCACAAAAAGAAGCCTTCGCCAACCAAAGCATAGGCAAAATCACTGCCGACATTGACGCCTTTATGGCACAGAAATCCCTGCAAGGAGAAAAGAACTTTTTCCAATCAGCATATGTGAAGAGTTTAACCGCCTCTCCCAAAGGCCTGTTAAAGGATCCCTTGTATCTGTTGACTCGATCCATGCTGTTGACATCGGCCGAAATCGCCAACCAGTGGAAAGACCAAGAGACCTTATTGCAGTCTTTGATGCCCCAATACACGCAACTGCGCCTGGAGTTTCAAGAGAGCTTGGGCGGTGACAATCGTTTCATACCCGATGCCAACAGTACACTTCGTTTGACTTATGGCTATGTCAAGGCTTATAGTCCCAACGATGGCGAGGTTCACTACCCCTATACCACCTTGGACGGCATGTTCGAAAAAGCAAATACGAGGCCTGACTACCGTTTGCCCACAGAAACTGCCGATCGTTTGCGCAAAGACAATGTACCGGCTCTTTTCAAAGATCCCAAGACAGGAAAAATTGTTGTGGGCCTATTGTATAACATGGACACAACAGGCGGCAATAGCGGCAGCCCCATTTTGAATGCCGACGGAGAACTAATCGGCGTCAATTTTGATCGTAGTTTCACGGCTACCATCAACGACTACGCTTGGAATGAACAGTATTCCAGAAGCATTGGCTGCGACATTCGCTATGTCTTGTACGTGTTGAAGTACGTCTCAGAGGCCGATCACATTTTGCAGGAATTGGGAATTCAAATTCCTTAATTACCAATGTGCCTTTTATCACAGACCGTACCCGATAGTTTGGGGAACTTTGTACCATGAGTTTCTTTAAGAATTTATTCGGATCCAAGCCTAGCGTAAATTTCGCTCAGTTGTTGGAAGAAGACGCACTTATTTTGGATGTACGCAGCAGCGGGGAATTCAAAATGGGCCATATACAGGGAGCCAAGAATATTCCATTGGATCAATTGAACGCCAAGGCCAGATCACTGCCCAAAGGAAAGCCAATCATTACTTGTTGCCAATCAGGTCGCCGAAGCGGCATGGCCAAATCATTCTTGGATAGCCACGGCTATACCTGTTACAATGGCGGCGGATGGTCTTCTCTACAAAGCAAATTGAAGTAAAATGAAGCAATCCTTTTCTCAAATCGTTTCGGGCAATACCCCTGTTTTGGTAGACTTCTATGCAGAATGGTGTGGCCCTTGCAAAGCCATGGCTCCCATTTTGAACCAAGTCAAAAGCCAGGTAGGCGAAAAAGCAAAAATCGTAAAGATTGACGTAGATAAAAACCCTCGCATGGCCCAACAATTCAATGTCACGGGGGTACCCACCCTCGCCATCATCAAAGAAGGCAAAATACTCTGGAGACAAAGCGGCGTTATCGATGCGCGAACTCTGTCGAGCAAACTCTTGAATTTGGCTTAATGCACTTCGCTATTAGGCATAAAAAAAGCCCCGCTAAGCGGGGCTTTTTTATAGGTATTCATATTTCTTAAGCCTCTTCGGTACCAGCCTCATCAGCAGACTCTTCTGAGCTTGCTTCAGGAGTGGACTCCTCTGCAGATGCTTCAGCTACAGTTTCTTCAGCTACGGATGTTTCAGCTATAGTTTCTTCAACTACAGCTTCTTCAACTACAGCTTCAGGGGCTTCCTCAACGGCTACCACTTCCTCAACAGCAGCAGGAGATTCTGCAGCAGGCTTGCTACTTGCGCCAGAACGGCGGCTGCGGCGAGTGCTAGACTTCTTCTCTTCTTTGACACCGAAGCCTTCGAAAAACTCATTAAAATCTACCAACTCAATCATGGCCATTTCGGCGTTGTCACCAGCACGGTTACCGGTTTTCAAGATACGGGTGTATCCGCCGGGACGATTGGCTACCTTCTCACCTACTACAGTGAACAATTCGCGAGTAGCGTCTTTGTCTCGTAAGTAAGAAAATACAGTACGGTAGTTGTGAGTGCTGGCATCTTTACTGCGTGTAATGAGAGGCTCAACAAACACGCGCAAGCTCTTGGCCTTGGCCACCGTAGTGATGATGCGTTTATGCTTAATCAAGGAAGACGCCATATTGCTCATCATCGCCTTGCGATGTGAGGACGTGCGACCCAAGTGATTATTCTTTTTTCCGTGTCTCATGATCTATTAATCGTCGTTCAGGTTGTATTTCGCTACATCCATTCCAAAGTGCAATCCTTTGTCACGGACAAACTCTTCCAATTCAGACAAGGACTTCTTACCGAAGTTTCTAAACTTCAACAAGTCATCAATGTGGTAGTTCACCAACTCACCCAAGGTCTTGATCTCAGCGGCCTTCAAGCAGTTGTAAGCGCGAACTGACAAATCCAGATCAGCCAAGGGAGTTTTCAAAACCTTGCGCATTTGCAAGAAACTTTCGTCAACTTCTTCTACAGCTTTGCTTGCTTTGGTTTCAGGCATGATGTTCTCATCGCTGAACAACACAAAGTGCTGGATCAAAATTTTAGCCGCTTCTTTCAAAGCCTCCTCAGGATGAATGCTACCATCGGTGCTTACTTCCAAAATAAGCTTTTCGTAGTCTGTACGCTGCTCAACACGGAAGTCCTCAACTTGGTACTTTACGTTGCGAATGGGAGTAAAGATAGAATCAATAGCCACCATTCCGATGGGAGCATCCTTTGATTTGTTCTCTTCAGCGGGCACATAACCACGACCCTTACCAACAGTAATTTCCAATTCCAAATTCGTGGTAGGCTCCATGTGACACAACACCAACTCAGGATTCAAAATATTGAATGCGTTGGTGTAGCGACCAATGTCACCGGCCAAGAACTGGTCTTTACCTTTCAAGGAAATGAAGATCTTTTCGTTGTCTTCTGCTGACTCGTTGGCTTTGAAACGAACTTGTTTCAAATTCAATACGATTTCAACCACATCTTCTACCACTCCTTTGATTGTGCTAAACTCATGGTCTGCGCCTTGAATTTTCACAGAAGTAATGGCATGACCCTCCAAAGAACTAAGGAGGATACGACGCATGGCGTTTCCGATGGTTACACCGTAGCCTTTTTCCAACGGAGAGAATTCAAATACTCCGTTAAAATCAGTGGCCTTGTGCATAACCACTTTATTCGGTTTCTGAAATGGAATAACACCCATGTCTGTTTTTTCTTTAATTATTTACTGTACAATTCAACAATCAACTGCTCCTTGATATTCTCAGGAATGTCGCTGCGCTCAGGATAGGAAACAAAAGTTCCAGTCAATGAACTGCCATCCCACTGGATCCAGCTGAATTTGGTATTCGTAGCGCTAACGTTGTTAGCGATAACTTCCATAGTTTGAGAACGCTCACGAACCGCAACGACGTCACCAGGCTTCAGCTGGTAGCTAGGAATGTTTACCACTCCACCATTTACGGTAATGTGACGGTGAGAAACCAACTGACGAGCAGCACGACGCGTAGGAGCAATTCCCATGCGGTATACTGTGTTGTCCAAACGGGCTTCCAAGAACTTCAACAAGTTCTCACCGGTAACACCCTTCTTCGCAGCAGCGCGTTTGAAGGTGTTGCGGAACTGCTTCTCCAATACACCATACGTGTATTTGGCCTTTTGCTTTTCGGCCAACTGGATTGCATATTCGCTTTGCTTGGGTCTTCTTCTGGAATTGCCGTGCTGACCTGGACCGTACATTTTGCGTTCCAAAGCCTTGTCGCGTCCGAAAATCGCTTCACGGAAACGACGGGCAACTTTCGATTTAGGGCCTGTATATCTTGCCATTTCTTTTTATTTCAAAAATTAAACTCTTCTACGCTTAGGAGGACGACATCCGTTGTGAGGAAGTGGAGTAGTGTCCGTAATGGTTAACACTTCCAACCCAACAGTTTGCAAATTACGGATGGCGCTATCGCGACCGGAACCAGGTCCTTTCACGAATACGTCAACTTTGCGGAGACCAGAGTCGAAGGCTGTTTTGCCACAATCCAAAACGGCTACTTGAGCGGCGTATGGAGTGTTTTTCTTAGAACCGCGGAAACCCATCTTTCCAGCTGAAGACCATGAAATAACCTGGCCTTCGGTGTTGGTGACCGAAATGATGATGTTGTTGAAGGTAGCGCGGATGTGCACTTGACCGTGCGGATCTACCTTAACTTTTCTCTTTTGTACTTTTTTCTGATTAGCCATGATAAGCTTATGCTAATTATTTAGTAGCCTTCTTTTTACCTTTTTTAGCTTTTTTGGCTTTTTTCTTAGTAGCCTTTTTAGCTTTTTTTCTTCTTTTAGCCATCTCCGTTCCTCCCTTTAAAGTTTGGAGCATCACATAATTTAATATGTGATTCGTTATTAACTTAATTTAA
>JALRLA010000012.1 GCA_023254645.1 Bacteroidia bacterium | reverse complement strand
CTGGGAAGCCATGCGCTTCTTTACCGAGCCCAAGAATGTCTGTGTATCCTTGAGCTAGCGCTATCTTTGCTCCATGTTGGAGTCTGGTTCCCGTACCGATATCTCTGCCTTGGGTGAGTTCGGCTTGATCGATCACTTGGTGGAGCATTTTCCCTTGAAGAACAAGTCTAGTGTGATTGGTCCTGGCGATGACGCGGCGGTTTTGCAGCGCGATTCCAAGACCTACAGCATCTTGAGTTCAGAGCTCTATTTGGAAGGCGTTCACTTTGACTTGGCCTTTCATCCGCTGAAACATTTGGGATTCAAACTCGTGGTATCGGGGGTGAGCGACATCTTGGCCATGAACGGTACTCCCGAACAGATTGCGGTCAATATCGGGTTGAGCAATCGATTCTCGCTAGAGGCCGTTGAAGAGTTGTATGCCGGCATTCAAATTGCCTGCGAGCAATACAAATTGGATTTGATTGGGGGCGATACCTCCTCTTCTCGCAGCGGATTAACCCTTGGCATTCAAGCCTATGGTTGGGTCGATAAAAAGAAGGTCACCCGTCGTTCTGGGGCCAAACCCGGAGATCTGCTCTGTGTGAGCGGAGATTTGGGTGGAGCTTACATGGGTTTGCAGATATTGGAGCGGGAGAAACGAGTGTTTTCGGAACATCCGGACATGCAACCCGACTTGGAGCCTTACGATTACATTGTGGGGCGTCAATTGAAGCCCGATGCACGAATGGATGTCATTCAAACCTGGGCGGAAAAGGACGTTTTGCCCACCTCGGCCATCGATGTGAGCGATGGTGTGGCTTCTGAATTGCGCCATTTGGCCAAGCATTCGGGAGTGGGTTTTGATGTGTACGAAGAAAAGCTGCCCATTGATCCTCAAACCTTGGACACGGCCGTCAGTTTTGATTTGAATCCCAGCGTTGTGGCTTTGAATGGGGGAGAAGACTTTGAGATCTTGTTCACCATTGCCCAAAGTGATTACGAAAAGATCAATAAACACGTCGATTTTAGCATCATTGGTCATGCTACAGAAGCGGCGGGAAGCATTCGATTGGTTACTAGAGCAGGATCGGCTTTTGATATCAAAGCCCAAGGCTGGCCCCAGAGTCATTGATTTGCGGTTAATTTCTTAGAACTAGGCTGTTTGGCCGTTCTGAATTGGGTATTTTTGCACCCATGTACCGCTCGCATACTTGTGGAGAATTGCGCATCGCCCATGTGGGGCAGCGCGTGAAATTGGCTGGTTGGGTTGCCCGTGTTCGACACATGGGAAGCATGGCCTTTGTGGATTTGCGAGATCGGTACGGCATCACTCAATTGTCCTTCAACGAGGGCTATGACCAAGCTTTGCTGGATCAAGCTGCTGAATTGGGTCGTGAATTTGTCATTCAGGCTGAAGGCCATGTGGCCGAACGCGAGTCCAAGAACAAGCAGATCGCCACAGGTGAAATTGAATTGATCGTGGAGGGGTTGACCGTGCTAAACAGCAGCAAAACCCCACCGTTTACCATTGAGAATGAAACCGATGGCGGCGACGACATTCGCATGCAATACCGCTATTTGGACCTTCGTCGCGATTCGGTACGGGCCAATTTGGAACTTCGTCACCGCTTGGGTTCTACCGTTCGCAATTACTTGTCTGATCAAGGCTTTTTGGAGGTAGAAACCCCCGTCTTGATCAAAAGCACACCCGAAGGAGCTCGCGACTTCGTGGTTCCCTCTCGATTGAATCCTGGAGAATGGTATGCACTGCCTCAAAGCCCACAGACCTTTAAGCAGCTGCTGATGGTGTCAGGATTTGACAAGTACTTCCAAATTGTCAAGTGTTTCAGAGACGAAGATTTGAGAGCCGATCGCCAGCCTGAGTTTACCCAGATTGACTGCGAAATGAGCTTTGTGGAGCGAGACGATATTCTGGAGGTATTCGAGGGTATGGTCAAGCATTTATTCGAATCGGTGAAGGGATTGTCATTTGATTCATTCGAGCGCATGACCTACGATACGGCCATGCGTTATTACGGCAGTGATAAGCCCGATCTGCGCTTCGGTATGCCATTCGTGGAATTGAAGGCGCCCGGCGCTTCTCAAGATCTCATCAGTGGAAAAGACTTTGTGGTTTTTGATTCAGTCGAGTCGGTTCTGGCCATTTGCGTGGAAGGGGCTGCAACTTATACCCGCAAACAACTCGATGCCTTGACCGATTGGGTCAAGCGTCCTCAAATAGGCTCCAAGGGCTTGGTTTGGTGTCGAGTAGAGGCTGACGGCTCATTGAAGTCTTCGGTTGATAAATTCTACGATGCCGAATCCCTGCAAGCATGGGCCCAGGCTGCTGGAGCAAAGCCCGGTGATTTGATGCTCGTCATGGCGGGTGATCTGCACAAAACCCGCAAGCAATTGGGAGAACTGCGATTGCATGTGGCTGCCGAGTTGGGCTTGCGCGACCTCAAGGTATTCAAGCCTTTGTGGGTGGTTGATTTTCCCTTGTTGGAATGGGATGAAGAGTCAGGGCGTTTCCATGCCATGCACCATCCATTCACTTCGCCCTTGCCCGAAGATCGCGGCTTGATGGTGACAGCCCCTGGAGAGGTTCGAGCCAATGCCTATGATTTGGTCATCAATGGAGTAGAAATTGGAGGCGGCTCGATTCGTATACACGATCGCGGTTTGCAGGCTCAGATGTTTGATCTTTTGGGTTTCAGTCCGGAAGAGGCCAAGGCTCAGTTTGGGTTCTTGATGAATGCCTTTGAATACGGAGCACCTCCACACGGTGGAATTGCGCTTGGCTTTGATCGATTGTGCAGTCTCTTTGGAGGCAGCGATAGCATTCGCGACTTCATTGCGTTCCCGAAGAACAACAGCGGTCGCGATGTCATGATTGATGCTCCAAGTCCCATAGCGGCAGAGCAGCGCAAAGAATTGGGCTTGTAAGCCTTAGTTGTGCAAGTGTGAAATCCTTTAGAAGGAAGGAACTCTCTGGTCTTACAAGGCGAGTAGGTGAGGGAGTAGGATGTAAAGACCTACGATAACCGCAATGGTGCTGGCTAAAAACGTGGCACCAGCCGCCATGTCTTTTGAATCGCCGATGGCAGCATGTTGCTCAGGGTGCAAGCGGTCTATGGCTTTTTCCAACGCGCTGTTCAACGCTTCAGAAACCATAACCAAGCCCATGGCCAACCAAATGATGGCCCATTCGTATCGATTCAAGTGTTGACCGGCGAAATCCAATGCATAGCCCGTGATCAGAACGATGATCATCACAGCCATGATGATTCGAAACTGTCGCTCACCGCGAATGAGTTTCAAAACGCCATTCCAAGCGTAGGTTACCGTTTGGTCAAAACG
>JALRLA010000036.1 GCA_023254645.1 Bacteroidia bacterium | reverse complement strand
AAAGCCGCTTGGGCAAGGCCACCCTCCAAGTGGGGCTTTACAGCCTGTGGGACATTCGAAAGCAGGGCTGGTTGGCCGATGGCAAAACCCAACAGGTATTCCCTGGGGCCGAACTGAACGTGGAACTGAGCCGCACCCGTTTCCAAGAATGGAACCCCCAACTGAATGTTGCCTATGGCACGGGGCAGCGACTCCCCACTTTTACCGACCTTTACTATGTAGGTCCCAGCAACGTCGCCAACCCCTTGTTGCAAAACGAACAAGCGCAAAGCTGGCAATTGGGCCTTCGCAGCCAACAAACCAAAAACAACTGGAGTGCGGGCCACGACAACCCCGATGTGCAGCGCATTCAGGGCTCTGTGTATGTGTTCAGTCGCCGCACCGACAATTTGATAGATTGGGTGAAAAATGCCGACACCGCCAAGTGGGAACCCCGCAATTACAATCAGCAGCGCTGTCAAGGTCTTGATGCCGATCTGCGCTATGCCTTGGGCCCTAATTCGATTCGCATCGGCTATTTGGCCATGGGAATGACACAAAGCGAAGATGCCGGTATGATTTCCAAAAATGCCTTAAACTACCTGCGCCAGCAATTCTTGCTGAACCTGGGCCGAAGCCTTGGTGAAAGCTGGTCCGTTCAAGCTCAGTTGCGCCATTTGCAACGCCAAGCTGACTCCAAGGAATCCTACAGCCTAGTCGATTTCCAAGTGCAATACCACTATGCCTGGGAACACCCTGAATGGGATGCCGATCGCTGGCAGGCTACCTTGTACTTGCAAGTACAAAATGCCCTTAACACCCAATACCGAGAGATCGCTTCCGTTCCCATGCCCCCTCGCTGGATGAACCTGGGCGTGAAATTCAATCTTTAAGTTCCATGAAGGCCTTATTTGCTTACGCTTCGTTTTGCCTGGCCCTTAGCATTGCGCTGGGCGCCATGGGCGCTCATACTTTGGAGCCGCGCATCAGCCCGCATTATCTAGATGTTTGGAAAACGGCGGGTACTTATTTCGCTTACCAGGCCTTGGCCTTGATGGCGGCCTCGACCATGGTTTCTTTCAATGCCTGGATCAAAATCAGCATCGTGGGTTCCTGGATCTTTTCAGCCAGCCTTTGGGTACTTGCCTTGAACGAACTATTGAGCCCCTCCTTGAAAATACTCGGCGCCATCACCCCCATTGGAGGGGTGCTGATGATCGCAGGCTGGGCCGGATTGGGTTGGAAGCTCTACCGCGAAAGAGCCTCATGATTCTGATTCTCATTCGCCAC
>JALRLA010000034.1 GCA_023254645.1 Bacteroidia bacterium | reverse complement strand
CCAGCGACCCCTTGCACCCCATGCAAGTGCGCTACCGGGCTGCGCTACATCCCGAACGGGGCTGCAAATATATGAGTTATTTGGGATTTTCTGTCCAGATGCGAGCCAAATTCACTAGCACTTCAGCACTCTTTTCCATGTCTTGAGCAAAGACATATTCGTGCTTGCCGTGAAAGGCCATTTCACCGGTAAAAATATTGGGGCAAGGAAGACCCATGAAACTCAATCGAGAGCCATCGGTTCCACCACGGGCACTGGTCAATTGAGGCTTGATTCCCGCCTCTTCAATAGCCTGTAAGGCGTTGCGAGAAATAGCAGGCGTCAAAGAGACCATGTCTTTCATGTTTCGGTATTGCTCGCTGACTTCGACTTCAAAGCGAGCACCGGGCCAATCAGCGGTTACGGCTTCGGCCAAGGCCGTCAAACGAGCTTCGTGAGCGGCCAATTCAGCGGTATTGAAATCGCGCACGATGAATGAAACCCAAGCGTGCTCGGCTACTCCACCCATGCTTACGGGGTGAACAAAACCTTGGCGATTACTGGTCGTCTCGGGAGACCACTCAGTGCGGGGCAAACGACCCATAAAGTCACCGGCTACCTTCAGCGCGTTGACCAATTTGTCTTTGGCGTATCCGGGGTGAGCCGAGATACCGTAAAAATGCACTTTTGCTCCATCTGCTGAAAAGGTTTCTTCTTCGTAGCATCCGCGTTCGCCAGCATCTAGAGTGTATCCGTAGTCAGCCGCCAATTTTTCAATGTTCACTTTGTCAACGCCACGACCGATTTCTTCATCGGGCGTGAACAAGATGCGAATCTTGCCGTGCTTCAAGCTAGGGTTATTCACCAAGTGCTCAACGGCATGCATAATGGCAGCCACACCCGCTTTGTCATCAGCCCCCAATAAGGTAGTACCAGAAGCAGTGATCAAATCATCGCCGATTCGCTCCAACAAATAAGGGTGCTCAGAAGGTCGAATCACTTGAGTTGGATCGTCGGGCAACACAATGTCTTGGCCCTGGTAATTGGGGTGAATCAAGGGTTTCACACCTGCTCCCGTGCAATCGGGAGAGGTATCAACGTGGGCGCACCAACAAATGACGGGTACTTCGTGATCCACGTTGGAGGGCAAGGTGGCATAGACATACCCGTGCTCGTCCAATTCGGCGTCGCTCAAACCCAAATCCAAGAGTTCTTTCACCAGCACACGCGACAGGTCTTTTTGCTTTTCGGTGCTGGGTTGAGAAGGCGAATTGGGATCGCTCTGGGTATCAATGCGCGCATAGGCGCTGAAGCGTTCGGCTATAGAAGAATACTGCATATTACACGAGTTCGGTTAAGCTCATTTCCAAGGCTTTGGAGCTCAAACCTGTGGTTTTGGGGTTGAATTGGTGAAGGCGCATCATGGCCGAACGAATGGTGTTCGACACGTCTTTGAAGATGGCTACATCGTTAAGTTCGGCCTCTTGGCTCATCAGGTAAGCAAATACACGAGCCATACCGCAGTTGGCGATGAAGTCGGGCACCACGGCCATTTTGGAATCGATCAATTGAGAGATCGGGCCCATGAAAATTTCCGAATCAGCGAAGGGCACATTGGCGCCACAGCTCACAACTTCAATGCCCGATTTTTCCAGGCGCTTGACCTGGTCTTCGGTCACCAAACGAGAGGCGGCCCCGGGAATGAAAATCTCAGCGGGAAGGTCCCAAATGCGCTCATTCACTTCCTCAAACGACAACATATTTGGAGCGTTCAAAGCATTGCCTTTGCGGCTCAAAAACAGTTCGACGATTTCCTCATGACCCAATCCTTTGGGATCGATGATACCGCCCTCGCGGTCAATGATACCGCCAATGCGAATTCCGTACTTGGTCAAATAGAAAGCAGCGGCAGCGGCTACGTTGCCCCAGCCTTGAATGATGGCCAACTTGTTGTTGGTGAAACCGCCCCAGATTTCGTAGTAAAGGCGTACCGCTTCGGCCACGCCCCATCCAGTGATCATGTCAGCGATGGTATAACCCTTTTCCAAGGCAGGCGTCAAACGCTCATCGGCAATGGGCAGCAACACTCCCTGTTGCAAACGGGAAATGGCTTTGAGCTTGTCTTCGCTGGTATACTGTTGAAAGTGACCGTTCACGACTCCCTCCTGCGGATGCAAAATCCCCAAATCAGCGGTCATGGGAATGACCTCGTGTATCTCATCGACGTTCAAATCACCACCCGTTCCGTAGTAGTTCTTCAAAAGGGGCTTAACCGCCTTGTACCAGCGCTCCAATACCCCCTTTTTGCGAGGATCGGCTGGATCGAAATTGATACCTGACTTGGCACCGCCAATAGTTGGACCT
>JALRLA010000004.1 GCA_023254645.1 Bacteroidia bacterium | reverse complement strand
AAAGCGGGGCCGACAAAACCGTCGATGTTGTGGTGGGGGTGGTGGCCGACAAGTCGGTTCGTTTGGCCCGAGTCATGCAACACGACGGCCTAGAAGAAGAAGCCGTTGAGGCTCGAATGAATGCCCAGTGGCCCCAGGAAAAATGGGTACCCTTGTGCCAATACCACGTTCAAAACAACGGGTCTGAAAGCCTAATCGAACAAGTTCTCGCCCTTCACAACCATTTCAACCATGCTCGATAAACTCGAAGCTATACACGCCCGATACAAAGAAATTGAGCTCTTGCTCGGCTCGCCCGAAGTGGTGGTCGACCAAAAGCGTTTTGCTCAGCTCAACAAGGAATACCGAGACCTGGAAGAGGTCGTCGATAGTTACTTTGAATACAAGGCTTGGCACGAGGGAATCACCGAGGCCCGCGACATTCTCAAAAACGAGAAAGACAAGGAGCTCAAAGACATGGCCAAAGAAGAGCTTGAGTTGCTCGAGGCCCAACAAGAGGAACTAGAGTCTCGCATTCGCTTGCAATTACTCCCCAAAGACCCCGAAGACGCCAAACCGGCTGTGGTCGAAATTCGGGCCGGTACGGGCGGTGATGAAGCGGCCATCTTTGCCGGCGATCTCTACCGCATGTACAAGCGATACTGCGACACCAGAGGCTGGCAAACTTCGGTTTTGGAAGACAACGAATCCTCTTCTGGCGGATACTCCCGCATCTCGTTTGAAATCAATGAGCCTGGATCATACGGTGTCCTGAAATACGAAAGCGGCGCCCACCGCGTACAACGTGTTCCGGCCACCGAAAGCCAGGGCCGCATTCATACCTCAGCCGCCACGGTTGTGGTCATGCCTGAAGCCGACGAAGTCGATGTCAATTTGCGCGAATCAGATGTGGAGTTGCATACCTCGCGCAGCGGCGGTGCTGGAGGACAGAACGTAAACAAGGTAGAAACCAAAGTACAGTTGACCCACAAACCCACCGGCATTGTGGTGATTTGCCAAACCGAGCGCACACAGCTGAAAAACCGCGAGAAGGCCATGAAAATGTTGGCCACCAAGCTCTACGAAATGGAGCTGCAAAAGCACAACGAGGCCATTGCCAGCAAACGCAAAACCTTGGTTTCAAGCGGCGATCGTTCAGCCAAAATCAGAACCTACAACTACCCACAAGGCCGGGTTACCGACCACCGCATCAACTTGACCTTATACAACTTAGATGCCATTATCAACGGCGACTTGGACGAGGTCATCAACGCTTTGAGCGTGGCAGAAAATGCCGAACGCTTGAAAGAGATGGGGAACTAATCCGTTCCCTAGCGGCGAATCAGCGCCCCACTTTCTTCAAAGGCTTGCATGAGTTTTTCCATGGCTGCATCGGCTTCCTTGTCGGTCAAGGTGGCATCGGGTCGACTCAAGAAAAAGGATAAGGAAACCGCCTTCTGATTGGCCTCTAGAGGTTTGCCCTCATAAATATCAAACACGCGCGTATCGCGCAAAATTTTCACCTTTTGGGCCTTTACAACAGCCTGCAAATCAGCAAAGCGCTTGGTCTTTTCTACCACCAAACTCAGGTCGCGGCGCACCACGGGGAACTTGGCAGGGGCCTGCACAACAAGGGTTTCTCCCGGCAGGGCCAACAGCTTTTTTAAGGGTATTTCCAAGGTCCAGGCCTCTCCTTTTAGTTCGGCCTGTTTGCACCAAGCCGCAGGTGCTTGGCCAATCACAAAGTCTTCCAAGCGAGCCTTGCTGCGCAAGGAAGCCATCATGCCCAAGGCCAACTTCTGCAAGTCGTAGTAACCCGCTTTTTGGCTTCCATTCTCCCAAGATTCGGGCAGCGCGCGGCCCCAAACGGCAATGCAAAGGGTGGGAATTTCCTTGAACCCATTTTCGGTTTTGTGGTAGGTTTTGCCCATTTCAAACAATTGCACTCGGTCGGCCTGCCGTT
>JALRLA010000014.1 GCA_023254645.1 Bacteroidia bacterium | reverse complement strand
CATCAAAGACACGGTGAAAATCATTGCCGAAAACCGAGGGGAAACGGTTGACCCTCATCGCACTAGGGAATTCAAACAGGACCCCCGCATCGCCCGCATGCTCAAAGGCGGGCACACGATGGGCTGCTTTTACGTAGAAAGCCCCGCCATGCGCCAACTGCTTCGCAAGCTAGCCTGCGACGACTACCCTACTTTGGTAGCCGCCAGCAGCGTCATTCGGCCGGGAGTTGCTCAGAGTGGCATGATGCGGAGTTTCATCGAGCGGCACGTACAACCCGAAAAACGAACAGAAGCCCACCCCGTTTTGCACGCCATCATGCCCGAAACTTATGGCATTATGGTCTACCAAGAAGACGTGATTCGCGTGGCCCACGAATTTGCGGGCCTGGGTCTAGCCGAAAGCGATGTGCTGCGCCGAGGCATGAGCGGCAAGTTCAGAAGCAAGGACGAATTGAAGCAAGTCAAAGACCGCTTTTTCGAGCTGGCCCAGGCCAAGGGGCAACCCCATGCGCTGATTCAATCGGTTTGGCAGCAAATTGAGAGCTTTGCGGGCTACAGCTTTGCCAAGGGACACAGCGCTAGCTACGCGGTTGAGAGCTACCAAAGCCTGTACCTCAAGGCCTACTACCCCCTTGAATTTTACACCGCGGTCATCAACAACTTCGGCGGCTTTTACCGCACCGAGTTCTATGTGCATGCCGCCCGCATGTGCGGGGCCCAAGTCGAAGCCCCTTGCTTGAACAACAGCCGTTGGTTGACCCACTTGGAAGGACAAACGCTGTGGTTGGGATTGGGCTTGGTTCAGGGCTTGGAACAGAAGTTGGCGGAGAGGCTGTTGCGCGAGCGAAGCGAGCGCGGCCCTTATTGTGGCCTACTCGACTTCAAAGAGCGCTGCAACCCAGGGCTGGAGCAAAGCAAAGTCCTCATACGCCTAGGAGCCCTGCGCTTTACCCAGAAATCGCGCAAAGCTTTGCTTTGGGAGGCGCATAGCCTGATGGGACAAGCGCTCAAAACCAGCATCGGCGTTCAACCCCTGTTTCAACGAGAAGAAAAAGCCTATACCCTCCCTAGCTTGGAAGACAGCCCGCTCGAATTGGCCTATGACGAAAAGGAATTGCTGGGCTTTCCCTTGAGCTCGCCTTTTTTATGGGTCAAGGAAGACGGGCCGCGCAGCCACATTCGGGCACGGCACTTTGCACAGGTACACAGCAAGCAAGTGGCCATCGATGGGTATTTGGTGACCGTCAAACCTACCCGTACCCAGAATGGACAAGAGATGAACTTTGGCACCTGGATCGATGCCGAAGGGCAGTTTTTCGACAGCGTACACTTTCCCCCATCGCTCCGGGCTTACCCCTTCAAGGGCCGAAGCGTGTACCGACTAGAAGGCCGGGTTACCGAAGATTTCGGGGTGTACAGTTTGGAAGTGGAGCGCATGCAAAAAGCAGAGCCGCTCCCCGACCCTCGCTACAGCGATTAGTGGTGATGCCCACCGGGGCCGTGAACATGACCGTGGTCCAACTCTTCAGCCGTGGCTTCGCGCACTTCCAAAATCTCTCCTTTGAAATGCAATTCTTCGCCGGCCAAGGGGTGGTTGAAGTCCATCTTCACGGTTTCAGTTCCAATTTCCAGCACGCGGCCATCCATCGGGTTGCCATCCTGATCCTGCATGGGCAAGGTGGCCCCTACTGACAAGATATCAGCAGGCACATCGGGCCCTTCAAAAATGTTCAAAGGAAGATCGACCACAAAGTTGGGATTGCTATCACCGTAGGCATTTTCAGCCGACAAGGCAAAGGCGAATTTGTCGCCTGCTTTCATGCCATCCAACTGAGCATCAAAGGCCTCGAGGGTTTGGCCAATGCCGTGAATGAACAACAGCGGGTTCTCAGCGTCAGCTTCATCGGCCAACTCGCCATTGCTCAACAACAGCGTATACGAAAGGCTCACCACACGATTGGCGGCCACAGACAATTGATTGCTCATGGTTCAAAGAACTTACATAGTTCGCAAAGCCCCTGCTTTCTGTGCCTAAATCAGGCGTTTTGTGCATAAAATGGGCAGAGCTCCGCGCCTCGTGATTGTAGTTTCGCTACATCCATGGATCTTTTCGATGCCCAACAGCGAATGCAAGCCCTGAGCCAAGCGCTCAACGAGCACAATTACCGCTATTATGTATTGGACGAACCCCGTATTTCAGACCGGGAATTCGATGCCCTATTGGCAGAATTGACCGAATTGGAAAAGGCTTATCCGCAGTGGATGAGCCCCGACAGCCCTACCCAAAAAGTAGGTGGACAAGCCTTGGAGGGATTCCAAACGATCCGGCACAAACGCCCCATGATGTCGCTAGGGAACACCTATTCGTACGAAGATTTGGACGAATTTGACCAACGCATTCGAAAGGCCTCGGGCATCGAGAACATTGAGTACAACTGCGAACTCAAAATTGACGGATTGGCCATTGCCCTGCACTACCAAAACGGCCAACTCACTCAGGCCCTGACTAGGGGCGATGGCAGCCAAGGCGATGACGTCACGGAGAATGTCAAAACCTTGCGAAGCCTACAAACACAGCTGCAGGGCGATTACCCCGATGAGTTTGAAATACGCGGCGAGATATTCATGCACCGAAAGGGCTTTGAAAAACTCAATGCACAAAGGGCAGAATCGGGTGAAAACCTCTATGCCAACCCCCGAAATGTGGCCTCGGGCTCGCTCAAATTGAAAGACCCCAAAGAGGTGGCCAAACGCCCCTTGGACATCGTCTTGTACCAAGTCTTGGAAGACCAAAATCGCTTCTCCAAGCACTCCGAAAGCTTGGAAGCCGCCGCTTCATGGGGCCTAAAGACGGCCAAAGAGAGCCGTGTTTGCCATGGGCTTTCGGAAGTCAAGGCTTACCTGGACCATTGGAACCAAGCCCGCAAAACCTTGGGCTATGACACCGACGGCGTGGTCATCAAAGTGAACGACAAGGCGCTGCAAGCGGAGTTAGGATTCACTGCCAAAGTTCCCCGATGGGCCATTGCTTATAAATTCGAAACCGAAGCCGCCCATACTAAGCTATTGGGCATCAGTTACCAAGTAGGACGAACTGGCGCCATTACCCCTGTGGCCGAGTTGGCCCCTGTTGCCTTATTGGGGACCACCGTCAAGCGAGCTAGCTTGCACAACGCCAATGAAATCGAACGATTGGATGTGCGCGTAGGCGACTGGGTTTTTGTCGAAAAAGGTGGAGAAATCATTCCCAAAATCGTGGGCGTTGACCTTAGTAAACGTGGCCCCGGAAGCCAACCGCATATCTATATTAACGATTGTCCAGAATGCGGCACTAGCCTGATCAGAAATGAAGGGGAAGCCCAGCATTACTGCCCCAATGCCCTGGCTTGCCCTCCTCAAATGGCAGGGCGCATTGAACACTTTGTCAACCGCAAAGCTATGGACATTCAGAGCATCGGCGCTGAAATGGCCGAAGACTT
>JALRLA010000399.1 GCA_023254645.1 Bacteroidia bacterium | reverse complement strand
CCCGACGCTCGTCCGATCTTCACTCGCATTCTTATGCTCATGGGTCTCCAATGGATTCAACAGCAAGACCAGCCCTTGTTTAGTTTAATGGGACAGCCTATTTCGGGAAAGAGTTTATTGCTGTTGGGTGGAGGCCTTTTTCTGTTGTACCAAAGTGTGCACGAAATTCACCTGAAACTCACCCAACCCGAGGAAGAACATCAAGTAAGGAGCCAGCGCTCGGGATGGAATGCCGTTCTTTTGCAAATGGCCCTCTTGAATATTGTTTTCAGCTTGGACTCTGTCATCACCGCCGTGGGAATGGCCAAAGAGCTTTGGGTCATGATTGCCGCCGTAGTAGCCTCCATGGTGGTCATGTTATTGGCCGCTGAACCCATTGCTAAATTTGTTCAAGAGCACGTGAGCATCAAAATCCTGGCTCTCTCTTTTTTGGTCATGATTGGTGTTTCCCTTCTAGCCGAAGCCTTCGACCAGAACTTGGAAAAGGGCTACATCTACTTCGCGATGGCCTTTTCTTTTGCCATTGAAATGATCAACTTGAGAATAGACAAGTTGAAAAATCAATCTTCGTCGAAATAATAGCGATAAATTTCGGGCAAGGGGCTGTTACGGTCGTACTGAATCAACTGCTTTAATCGGCCATTGGCCACATCGTATACCATTCCGTGTAGCGTTAGGTCTTCACCCAAATGCCAAGCCCTCTGCACTACACTTGTTTTCATGAGGTTTTCAATCTGTTGCTTGATGCTCAACTCCACTAGGGCGTTTTCGCGGGCCCTCGTGTCTGAAATACCATTCAATTCGTCTTGATTCTTGATATAAATGTCTTTGATATTGCGCAACCACTTGTTCAGCAATTCATAGTTATTGCGGCTAATGGCCGCGCGTATCCCTCCGCAACCGTAATGGCCGCAAACGATGATGTGCTTCACTTTCAAGTAAGCAACGGCATACTCCAGCACACTCAGCATGTTCAAATCAGTATGAATCACCAAATTGGCAATGTTGCGGTGAACGAAGATTTGACCAGGTTTTGTACCGGTGATACGATCAGCAGGAACCCGAGAATCACTGCAGCCTATCCACAAATATTCGGGTTGTTGACCTTCTGCCAACTCTTTAAAAAACTCTGGGTTGTGGGAAAGTTCGTCTTCGACCCATTGCTTGTTGGCATCTAATAGTTTAAGGATGGCTTCTTGAGACATAATTAGGCTAAGTTAGGTAGTTGAATGTTTTCTCCGGGTATCAATTGAATGGAAATTCCTCGTTCTTTCGCGCCATCTGAAAAGTCGACAATGATGTCAACGATATCGGCATCCACAAAATGGCAATGGGTAAAATCCAGGGAAATGTTTGAGTGATTGGCTACATCATACAATGAGGCCTTCAAGGCCGCTTTGTTGATGAAGGAGGCTTGTTGACCAAATACAAATTTCACATCTGAACCCGATACCTCTTTGGTAAATGATTTTTGATAATTCGTTTTGAGAACGAAAAAGAACCCGACACCCAAACCTATCAAAATACCAATCAACAAGTCGGTCAGCAAGATGGCAACAATGGTAATCACAAAAGGAAGAAATGCAGATTGCCCTTTTTGGTATTGGGCTTGAACCAAACTGGGGCGAGCCAATTTGTAACCCACAAAAATCAAAACGGAAGCCAATGCCGCCAAAGGAATTCGATTGATCAGATCGGGTGCAAATACAACGAAAGCGAGAAGCCAAATGGCGTGAAAGATGGCACTTTTCTTGGTCGCCGCACCGCTCGAAATATTCGCTGAAGTTCGAACGATTACGGCAGTTACAGGCAGTGCACCCAACAATCCAGCCAGCGTGTTTCCCACGCCTTGAGCAAACAACTCTTTGTTCGGTGGACTCACTCGTTTGTGGGGATCCAATTTATCACCTGCTTCAATGCTGAGCAAACTCTCAATACTGGCAATAATAGCGAGTACCAAAGCAACTTGATAAACCTCGATTCGATTCAAAGCCGACCAATCTGGACTGACCCAGAAACGACCTATTGAACCTGAATCTGATAGCAATTGTGGAACATTGACCATGTGCTCGCCTTGAATGGCCCATAAACCCGAAAAGGCCGTCACGTCCAAGGTGTTGTCGCACAATTTGGCCACTTCATTGACTAGCACCCCTATGACAACCGCCAACAAGGGAGCCGGCAAGATGCTCAACCAAGAAGATTGTTTGATACTCGGTCTTTCCCAGGCAATTTGGACCGCTAAACCCAACAAAGAAATAACAACAGCTAGCGGAGTAATGGAACCCAACATGTAATACAATTCAGAGAAAGTATTGTGGCCATCTAACTGCGAAAATTCCATTTCACCAAATGCATCAGCGTCGTACCCCACCATGTGAGGAAGCTGTTTCAAAATCAAGGTTATTCCAATGGCCGCTAACATGCCTTTGATCACGGAAACAGGAATAAAGTCAGCCAAAATGCCTCCACGAAGCAATCCGAAGACCAATTGCATGAGTCCAGCTACGAACAGAGCGGTGGCAAATACCTCCATACTGCCCAAATCCCGAATGGCCCCATCTACGATGGTGATCAAACCGGCTGCAGGACCACTGACACTGGTATGCGATCCACTAAAGAAACCTATAACCAAGCCTCCAATGACTCCCGAAAGAATACCTTGTATTACGGTTCCCCCTGAAGCAAGCGCAATGCCCATACACAGCGGCAAGGCCACCAAAAACACAACAAGAGAAGAGAAAAAATCTGACTTTAAACGAGCAGAAGACATTCTGCTATAATACGCACAAAACTGGGCCCACTCAAAAAATCTATCAAAGAAATTACAATATTCTAAATGCCCCAAGGGTTAGGTATTCCAGGGCATTGGCTTCAGGGAGACCTCTTTCAGAGTCCTGCATGTACCATTCCAACACATTCAGTTTGCGTTCTACCGGTAACTTCCAATTGAAGTAGCGCTGGCGGTATTCCTTCATTTTTTCTTCAGCCCCTTTGCCATAGAGCGATTCCAACCCTTTTTGCTTCTCGGATTCAAAGGCATCGCGCCAACGCTTTTGGGCGCTATTCAAGTCTTTTTTAAAGTCCTTGAGACTTGGGTTTTGGGCTATGTACAGCATTTGGGAGCCACGCTCTTCGAGCTGAACCAATTCTCTTTGAATCACCTCCCATTCGCTCATGGATTCCGACAATTTGCCCGTTAACAAGGATTGAAACTCAGATTCTGGCAAGCCCATATCCGCCAGGCTCAACTGCCAAGAATGCAATTTCTTCCAAACCGACTGGGGCAATTCCAACCATGCTTCACGGAGCAACAACTGAGGCATATGAAGCTGAAATTGGGCAAAAGCCTCTGTCGTTTGAAACCAATAGCGAAACTCGGTAGGGCCAGCGATGTAAGCCAAGTTTGGCAATATGGCCTGCTGATACAAAGGGCGCAACAGCACATTTGGACTAATTTCTGAGACGCGTTCATGAATGATCTCCAAAGACTGGCACTCTTCGATGCGCTGACGGGTATCTTCACCCAGCCAGAAGGCATTGACATCTCGAACATGAGCGGGCGCCGGCTGTCCTGCTTGTAGAAGCTTTGAATTGGCTGAAGAAAAGGCCTGGGACAAAAGTCCAGAACCCAATTCTTGCTCCCACAAGGGCATGGCCATCTTTTTCAATTCCGAGTCGTCTGGATCCAAGATCAATAGACCTGTCTCGGCAAAATGCCTATGAATCAATCGTCGATAGGCATCGGCCAAATCAGTAGCTGGGTCAAAGGCCTGCCAATACTGACTCAATGCCTCAGACAAATGGGGAAAATCGCTAATGATAGCCGCTTTTAAGGCCTTTAGCTCATCGGCTGAAATTCGTCCAACAGGCCCACCTTTTTCACCCGACAATTCGTAGTGCTTGCCCCAGAGATTAAGACCCTTGATTTCATCGAAGTCATGATCTTCGGTCGCCATCCAAAATACGGGAACAACCCGCATGCCAGGATTTTGGGATTGAATGGACTTGGCCCACGCCAAGGTCGAGCTGATTTTCGCCCATACAAACAAAGGGCCGCCCCCGATATGAATTTGCTGACCGGTACAAACGGTATAGCTGTTGGGAAGGTTTAAGGCCTGCAAATGTTCCTTTTGGGCCACACTCAAATCCAAAGACTGCATTTGCCGCATCAACACCGACTGCAAGACTTGCCGCTTCTCGGCTCCAAACTCAGGTAGGTCTGTTAAGGCGCCAATCGGAGGACCTGCTTTGGGGTAATAAGGGCAATTCCCACTCCAGGCCCAATTCAACAATTCAGGCGACCAATACCCGGCTGGAAATGGGCGCAATCCTGATTTATATGAGGGTTCCAAAGAGGTCATAATGGCTGGCTTCTGTGATGCGAACATCGGCAAAATCCCCCATGCGCACATAATTCCCGGTGGCTGGGACTCGAACTTCGTTATCCACCTCTGGGCTGTCGAATTGCGTGCGTCCGACAAACTCATCGCCTTCCAAGCGGTCGAACAACACCTTTTGAACCGATCCTACCAAAGACTGATTGAAGGCCCAACTGACTTCCATTTGCTTGGCCATTACGGCATCGGCTCGACATTGTTTTTCAGCCGCCGGCACATCATCTACCAGGGTATGGGCATGAGTATTGTCTTCGTGGCTGTAGGTAAACACACCCAATCGTTCAAAGCGTATTTGATCAATCGAATCCAACAAGGCTTTGACGTCTTCATCCGTTTCGCCCGGATGGCCTACCAAAAATGTGGTGCGCAGCGCTATTCCCGGTACTTCTTCCCGAATGGCATTCAAGACCTCCAAGGTTCTACGCTGGGTAATGCCCCGGCGCATGGATTTCAACATATTGTCTGAAATGTGTTGGATGGGTATGTCCAAATAATTGCAAATGTTGCTTCTTTCGGCCATGACTTTGAGGGCATCCATCGGGAATTGCGACGGATAAGCATAATGCAATCGTATCCATTCCAAGCCTTCCACATCACTGACACGGGCCAACAATTCAGCCAATTTGCGCTCGCCGTAGAGATCCAATCCATAATAGGTGGAATCTTGAGCGATCAACATGATTTCCTTTACCCCAGATTTCACCAAATTCTCGGCCTCTTTGACGATCAGTTCCAAGGGCTTGCTCACATGCCCTCCGCGCATCAAGGGGATGGCGCAAAAGGAACAGGGACGGTTGCATCCTTCGGAGATTTTCAAATAGGCATAATGCTTGGGCGTGGTTGTCATTCGCTCGCCAATCAACTCATGGCGATAATCAGCACCCACTGTGCGCAATAGATGCGGCATGTCGAGTGTACCAAACCAAGCGTCTACCTCTTTGATCTCAGCCTGCAAATCGTCTTTGTAGCGATGAGATAAACAGCCCGTTACGTATAACTTTTCCAGATGCCCCGCTTTTTTAGCCTCGGCATATTGGAGTATGGTGTTGATGCTCTCTTCTTTGGCGTTATCAATAAAGCCGCAGGTATTGACAATGACGATGTCCGCATCCTGGTCACTTTCGTGATGAACATCGAACTTGGAGGCCTTCAACTGCCCCATCAGCACTTCACTGTCTACCGTATTCTTGCTGCAACCCAATGTAATGACATTGACTTTGGGCTGTGCGTTACTTTTGGTTTTCACGATTCAAAAATGGATTCTACAAAAGCCTGTTTATCGAACAAACGTAAATCTTCAGCTCCTTCTCCCAAACCTACATACTTGACGGGCATTTGGAATTCATGGCTAACACCGATCAATACACCCCCTTTTGCCGTGCCGTCCAACTTGGTTACAGCCAAAGCATTGACCTGAGTGGCTGCCGCGAATTGGCGGGCTTGCTCAAAGGCATTTTGGCCTGTAGTAGCGTCGATCACCAATACCACTTCGTGAGGAGCATCGGGCTGGAATTTTTGCATAACTCGCTTGATCTTGCCCAATTCGTTCATCAAGCCCACTTTGTTGTGCAATCGTCCAGCAGTATCAACAATGATGACATCGGCTCCCATTTCTTGGCCTTGTTTTAGCGTTTCAAAGGCCACAGAAGCCGGATCAGCGCCCATGCCCATGGATACAATTTCTGCACCTGTGCGCTCTTTCCAAATGCCCAATTGATCAACAGCGGCGGCCCTAAAGGTATCGGCCGCTCCAAGTACCACTTTCTTGCCTTCTTGCACATAGCGATGGGCCATTTTACCAATGGTGGTTGTTTTGCCAACGCCGTTGACTCCTACGACCAGTACTACGTAGGGTTTTACTCCACCATTAAGTGAAAAATCGGGAGCCACGTGTTCAGGAATATCAGGGATGAGCGATTGCATACGCTGTACCATCCAGGACTTCAATTCCTCAGTGGTCAAATAGCCTTGGCTCTTGACCTGCTCTTCCAATTGTTCAATCAGAGATACAGCCGTATCCACGCCCAAATCAGCGCCCACCAAAATGGATTCGAGCTCTTCGAGAAAATCAGCATCAATGGAGCGTTTGCCCGTCAATGCACGCGTCATTTTGCCCCACAAGTTCTCACGGGTTGCCCCTAGAGCTTGTTTGGTTTGGGTGCGCTCTTCAGGGTTGGATTCGGTTTTTTTCTTAAACCAAGAGAATAGGGCCATAGATGTAGGGAAGTTAGCAAAAAAAAAGCCCCAAGAATTGGGGCTTTTCGCGTTTGCAAATGGGTTTATTTCTCCAAAGTGGCTTTTACCAATTCAGCAGGAACGATTTCCTCCTTAAAGGTGTAAGCGCCAGATTTGGCAGATTTGATGGTGCGAATCACTTTCACGTATTCCTGACCACCTTCTTTTTTCAGGGTAGCAACTACTTTCTTAGCCATTACTTGATCTCCTTATGAACGGTTACCTTACGCATGTAAGGATTGTACTTCTTCAGCTCGATACGCTCGGCTGTATTTTTCTTATTCTTGGTTGTGATGTAACGGCTCATGCCTGGTACGCCAGAACCTTTCTGCTCGGTGCATTCCAAAATCACCTGAACACGGTTGCCTTTCTTAGCCATCGTTTAAATCTTTCCTGTTTTGAACAAATTGTTGATGCAAGAAGAGATACCCTTCTTGTCGATAGTCTTGATGGTAGAGGCAGCAACTTTCAATGTAATCCACTCTCCAGTTTCGGGAATGAAGAACTTCTTCGTCTGAAGGTTGGGGTAAAATCTACGCTTCGTTTTACGGTTAGAGTGCGAAACGTTGTTACCCTTGATAGCCTTTTTTCCGGTTAAATCACAAACGCGAGACATAATTTTTGGGGCTGCAAATATAGCAATGCAATCTTCATAAATCAAGCAATCCTGCTTCATTTACACTTTTTTCATGCCTTGCGGGTCTATTCGTCTCCATTTGAACAAAAATAAGCACCAAAACCAGCATCAAAACACCGGCCTGGCGCTCTCCTAGGCTCTCAAACATCATGGCAAGTCCTAAACCCGCTGTCCATGCGATATTAGACGATCGACGCATGAAATCAAGGCTCCAAATCAAGCCCAGCAATACAACTAAAAAGCCTCCCTGCAAGGTCATTTCCAAGAATTGATTGTGTGGACCAATCCAATTCTCGGCATCGAGCTTCGTTTGTTGCTCATAAGACCAGGCCATGGCTTGGTCTACTTGACCACTTCCCCAGCCCAACAATGGCTTGTGCTGAATGCTCTGCCATGCCGCTTTCCAGGCTTCCCATCGCTGAGCCATCGACTGATGATTGGGATCACTACTTTGTACCAGGGTCTGCATATCTTGCCAAGAATTGCTCAATCGTTCACGCATGGTCCCCAAGCTGAGCAACAGTACAACCACAGGAACGAACCCTATATATTTCCAATTCAAACTCAGCCTGTAGGGCCATAACAAACCCAGCATCCCCACCCAAAAGGCCAGTATTCCTGTACGCGCAGAAAGAGCATGCAAACCGAGAATCATCAACACAAGAGCTGCCCAGGCCATGGACCTGTTTTCGACTTGACGAGTCAACAACCCTTTCAACAACAGCAAAACCAACACGGCCTGAATGACCGAATATTCAATGTGATAAACCTGGCTAAACAAGGGCATGGGTTTGCTTTCCATGACCATTTGGCGGTAAAACTCCGGATGTTGAGCAAACTCCAACAAGGAAGCCAAAGAAATCCAGATAACGGGCAATACCCAAGCCCACCATAGTTTGTAAAAACGGTTGATCCACCTCTGCGCCATCAAAGGCCCAAAATGAACGCTCATGGCTACATACAAGGGCAAATGAAGCAGCAATCGCTGATGATGAACTGAACCCAGGAACTCCAGTAAAACCAACAATAAAGCCACTGACAAGCCCAACCGTTGTATGCGCCTTTCTGAACCTGACAGCAACAAAGCGAGCAAGGCCATTGCCAAGCTGATCGATGCAATAGCAGGGCTAAAATGAATGCTAGCTACGGCTAGGATGAAAGCCCAAACAGAGGCATCTGCCGCTGCAATTTCCTTATTCTGAAATAGGCTTGGCATAGGTCACGACAACAGGAGCCCCAACCGAAACCATGCCCAAACGATCGGCCACCCACTGAGAAACCTCCAATTGATTACCCCTGCTGGGTTTGCCTTGTACGGTGCAGTATAGAACTTGCTGATTGGCGGGATTGATGACCGCTACCACAACGGGCGCTGAGCCAAAAGAAGAACCCAGATCGAAATACACCCAGGGGCGCTGTGCATCGATAGCTGGGTTTACAGAGGCAGAACCTGACCATTGTTTGTTCTCCATGGTTCTGCTGGGAGCAGAGCTTCTCACAGTCTCTGGCATCCCACCGGCGCGGTTTTCTGGAACCGGAGTTACAGGGACAGTTCTTGGAGTAGTCGGAACAGGTCTTTCTTCAGGCACGGGCGTTTGAATCAACTGACGCGGAATGTTCAATCGTTGACCAATGGACAAGACATCAGAACTCAGCCCGTTGGCTGATTTAATCTCAGAAACCCCTACTCCGTATTTGCGAGACAGAGCATACAGCGTCTCGCCCGCTTGCACGTTGTGCACCACGGTCCCATAGATCGGATCTGGACTGGCTTCAGGCTCCTGACGGGTTTGGGGAAGGGTAATGGTTTTGAGAACATTGAGCTTCATACCCGGTTGCAATACCCCTATGCCCGGATTCATTTTCTGAAGCTGGGGTACGGTCATCCCATACATTCGGCCAATGCCATACAGGGTCTCCCCCTTTTTGACTTTGTGGGTAGCCGGAATGGTGCTGCTTGTTTGTGCTTGGAGAGTCGACGCGAATCCCCAGCAAAACAGGAGCAAAAACAGGAGCCTTTTATGCATGATTCAAGGTTACGCCAGAGCAGACAAAGGTGCAAACTTGGATTTCCACTTATCGCTCAATCGATCAAGAATAGGGACGCACTTGGCCCTCTTCCAAATAAACGATGCTGTGACCCATGCTGCGTGCCACGGCTTGGTCATGGGTAATAAACACATACACCATTCCCGTGCGCTGCTGCAAGGCCTTCAACAAATCCAACACGGATGCCTGAACCAATGGGTCGAGTGCCGCTACCGCTTCGTCCAATACTAAGACTTCAGGCTCGCTCATTAAGGCTCGGGCAATGCACAAGCGCTGGCGCTGACCACCGCTCATTTGGCTAGGTCTTGCTGACCACAAGGATTCGGGCAATTGAACTTGCCTCATGGCCTCTTCCGCCTGGCGGCGATAATCTCCGGCTTTGCCTCCGTGGTGCAGGGCTAGAATTTCAGCCAAAGCATACCAATTGTCTACCTGCGGATTGAGAGAGGCATAGGGATCTTGAAAGACCATCTGGATGCCGGTGGGCCCTTTCGCAGGCAAAGCCTTGCCCTTGTAGTCAATGCGACCAAAATCAAGGGATTCCAGTCCGGTCAATATTTTGGCGATGGTGCTTTTACCGGAGCCGCTTTTGCCCAGAATCACCAGGGTTTCACCCCGATAAACCTGAATGCTCAAGTTTTTCAATACGGGAAGAACTTGGGTCCCGTTCCTGTAAGATTTGGACAGATTTTGAACGTCCAACACCAACTCTTCTTTGCGACTGGGCTTTATGGTTCCCTTCGGCAACGCCGCTAGCAATTCTTGAACATACGAATGCGGATCGGGCGAATTCAACACCTCATGAACGGAGCCGCTGACCAGCAGTTCTCCTTTTCGCAGAACGCTGATATCGTCAGCCAATTGAGGAACAATGTCCAGTTCATGGGAAACCCATATCAATCCCGAACCCTGCTCTTGGCACATGCGCTGCAAATCACTCATGACAGCCTGACGAGAAAAAGAATCCAAGGCTGTTGTGGGCTCATCGGCCAATACCCAGTCTGGATCGTGCATGCAGGCCATGGCGATCACTACGCGTTGTCGCTGCCCACCGCTCAATTCATGGGGATAGGAATCCATTACACGAGGGGCTAAACCTGCCAATCCTGCTCTTTCGAGCTTCGCCATGCAGTGTTCAGTGGCTGCTTCTTGAGAGGTTTCTGGCCGATGCACACGATAAGCCTCCAACAGTTGCTTTCCGCATTTCATTTGAGGGTTAAGGGCCGTCATGGGCTCCTGAAAGACCATGCCCAACTCCTTTCCTCTCTTTTGTTGCCATTGACGCAACTCTAGATCCAACCAATCTTCACTGGATGTACCCATTGCTGTGGCCTCTAGTCGCAATTCGGGAGCCAACAATCCCATCAAGGCCAACAACAGCAAGCTCTTGCCCGAACCGCTTTCCCCAATGATGGCGTGCACCCTTCCCGGCTGAAAGTCGATGGCCGGCAATCGCAGCAGGGTTTTGGAAGGTGTCGAAATGTGCAAATCGCGAATGCGCAGCATGAATCAAAGGTAGGGCAACAAAAAAAAGGAGCGGCCATGGCCGCTCCTTCTCTTATTCACAGATTGTGGTTTCGTTTACTCAACCGCTAGCTTGATAGGCAATTCGCGCCAAGCCGTGGTAAAGTTTCCATTCACCTGAGCGGGAATCCATCGCTTGGATGCCTTCAGAACACGAATGGCTTCTTGGGTAAACTCGGGACAACTCTTCGTTTCATCCAAAACCTGAATGTTACTGATGCGACCCGTCTTATCGACAATGAAACGCAAGTTCACCGATCCATTGATGCCTTCGTCTTGGCAGCGAATGGGGTAAATGAACTCGTATTTCACGTAGTCGCGGAAGGCCGCTTCTCCACCTGGGTACTCAGCCCGAATGTCTACTTTGGTTTTTGGACCGTCATCGCCCTGGAAAGGACCCGAACCACCCCCCGAATTCATGTCAGGGGCCAAGAAGTCATCTGAACCCTCTTGATCCTGCAGACCTGCATTTTGAACCAAATCAGGAGGATTAATGGGTGAATCTTCAGTGGCGTCTTCGTTGATTTCGGGTACAGCGTAGGCCTGGGTGGCGATGGGCTCGGGCTCCTCGATTGGAGGTGGCTCATCGGGCTTCTCTTCTTCTTCTTCAGGCGCTTCTACGTCATCCAAATTCGTCACGACCAATTTGACTGTTTTTGTCTCCTCTTCCTGACCGTTGATGGCGTTCAAGATGTAAGGTGTTGAGGCAGCCAACAAGGCAAACAAACAGGCGGAAAGTGTGGCAATGACTTGTCCTCTTTTGAACTGCTTACGAATAACATAAGCGCCATAGCCTTTGAATCGGTCGGCAAATACCAGCTCCAAGCGATCGCTTGAATCTATTTGCTCCCATTGATTGAACATATTTTCTGCCATTGCTTACCCCCTTGATTGATAGTCAGCGATTAATTTCTTCTCCATCTCAGCCATGTCATCATCGACCTTGAAATACTTAGCGATCTGTGCGATCAAGAATTCGTCCATGATATCGATGACATTACCGTAAGTGGCCTTTTTATCGTGCTTGAGCAAAACAACGAGCTTGGAATCTTTCTGTGCTTGGGTTACCTGCGCATTGATAGCGTTGGTCTTCGCCGTATCCTTCTCGTCAATTTTATTCAGCTCTTCCTGAAAACCTTTTAACTGAGTCAACAAATCCAAATTACTCTCAACCAACACTTTGCGAATGCCATCTTTGGTGTAATCGGTTTCAATCAACTCGGTCTCTGGTCTCAAAGAACCCTTATAATAATAGATCTTATTCTCTCCTGTGAGCAAAATGGTCAGACCATTTTTCACCTCAGGAGCTTTCATAGCTGGATCGTTTTTGTCGATTTTCTCCGGAAAAATCATTCGGAGAACTTTCGGCTTTGAGAAGGTTGAAGTCAATACGAAAAAGGTCAACAACAAGAAGGCCAAGTCAACCATCGGCGTCATGTCGATCGCTGTGCTGGCTTTCTTTGCTCTTTTTTTGCCTTTCCCGCCTTGGGCTCCACCTCCGGTGTCTAATTGTGCCATTGCGTTTTCTCCTTTCGATTAAATTTCTGGAGTATCCTCCAGGTCCGTGATCATTTGAAACTGCTTGACTTGGGCTTGACGGAATACATTGATGACCTTCTCCACTAGGGTATATGGAACATCGAAGTCTGCCTTGATGGCAAACTGCATGTATTGGGATTTGTCAAAATCCAAGTTTCTCTTCTTCGCCTCAGCCTCGCGAGCATTGAAATCATTGTGTGCTTCCAATCGTGCATGGTAAGCCCATAGATACAATTCACTAGCCTTGATTTTGGCTACATCTGAAGTCGTATCGTATGGAATACCTCGAACACTTTGATTGAAAGCTTCACGTTCAGATGATTCCAAGGCAGCGTATTCAGGGAATTGCTTGATGCTCATTCCCAAAGGTCCCGCTCCCACCAGTTTGTTGAGGTCCTGACCTTCCAATCCGAGTTTCTTGGTCGCCAACAGTTTAGTCAAAACTTGAGTTTTAACAGCGTTGTTGGTGATGTCTACAAATACTCGGCCAGAAGGATCAATGGCCACTAGAAATACCTGCTTGGGGATCTCTGCCTCTGTAGTACTGGCAGGAGGATCAACCATCACGGGTTCTGGTGCTTTGAAGCTTGAGGTCAACATGAAGAAGGTCACAAGCAAAAAAGCCAAATCCACCATGGGAGTCATATCCAGGCTCGGAGAGGATTTGGGCATCTTAACTTTTGGCATGTGCGCTTCTGTTTAAAATTTGATGGTTAATGCATGTACCGCGAAAAAGGTAAATGCCTTAATCGTGATTGGCTTGAAAATTCGACACGATGGAATAAGAAGCCTCATCCATGCTGTGAGTCATGGAATCCACGCGATTGGAGAAGTAATTGTAAGCAATTACCGCCAATGTAGAAGCCACGATACCAGAAGCTGTGTTAACCAAAGCCTCAGAAATACCTGTTGCCAATGCAGCTGTATCAGGAGCTCCGGCGTTGGCCAAAGCCGCGAATGCACGAATCATACCAAATACAGTTCCAATCAAACCGATCAAAGTACCGATAGAAACGCAAGTAGCAATCACAACCAAGTTGCGAGACAACATGGGCAATTCCAATGAAGTAGCCTCTTCCAACTCTTTCTCAATGGCGGTTTTCTTTTCGTCACGAGTCAATTTGTCGTTTCCTTTGACAATTTGATAGCGAGTCAATCCGCTGCGAACCACATTGGCCAAACTACCCTGCTGTTTGTCGCAGATAGCAATAGCACCGTCTAAATCGTTCTTGCCCATGGCATTGCGAATAGCATGAATGAAAGCAGTAGTGTTTCCTTTGCCCTGAGCGGCTTTCATAGAGATGAAGCGCTCGATCGATACCAAAATAACAATGATGTTAACAGCCAACAACAAAGGCACGATGAAACCACCGCGGTGAAAAATGCCTAAGAAATTGGTTGGATGTCCTTTAACGACGTCTCCGCCTTCAAAGTTGGCTGGATTTCCCATCAATTGGGTGTAAATCAGCACGCCTGTCAACAAAGCGACAATGATAGCCGCACCCGCGAAGTACCCCATCAAGGTATTGCTTCCCGAATTGTTTGATTTATTGCTCATAATAGTTTGATAGTTTCAATTTTTAGCGCTGCAATAATAAGGTGACCCCGCATGAAAAACAAGTAACCAAATTGTTAACTAACACTTGAAAATGCTTGAAATCAGTGACCTTCTACCCTAGACTAAAGTCGCTTGATGGAGTAACGCCTATGGGGTCTGACTTATTGATTCTATGACAGAGTCCTGACCCATTCTTTGCCGGAAATCCAAGCCGATTGCAGACTTGGATACCCAAATTGAGGCCCAGCCATTGAGCTTCCCGTTGAATTCCTCTGTAGCGTAGAGCGGAGATTCAGTGTATCCACAATAGGAAGAGCCTTTTCAATGGTGTAGCGTCGCAAAAAGCGACCTGTTAAAGAAATTCCCAACAAATCTTGAACCTCTGACCATACCGCCTCTTCAGGAGCTCCGAATGACTCAGGTCGTATTTGCACGGACCACAAGCATTGACCCTTTGGCGCATAACTGGGCTCCACATTGCTAGGTATGCTAAAGGTTTGAACCAGCGCAGTGCTTGCTGCATTCAAGGCTAAGTATATACCCAAATCGGCGTCTGACTCAGCCGCAAAATACAAGGTTTCAGCAGACCGGTAATCTGGACTTGGACTCTGTGGATTATTGGAGCCAGCGGCCCATACTACCTGTTCATATACTCTTCCTTCTATTGCCCATTGTTCCCCTTGAGCTTGGGGATGCACTTCCTTGCCCCAGAAGCGATTCTCACTGGGCAATGTACTTGTCAAATCGCGGGCAAATTGCTGAATACCCAAGGGAGGTAGTAGGGCTCCACCTTTGGAAAAAGTCTTAAAAAACAAGCAAAACAATGAAGCTGGACTCTGGAGTTCTGATTCCAAGAAGACACCCGAAAACCATGGCTTAAAGAAGTATTGGATGGCCTTCGAACTGAACCCAAACCCTTGCAAAAAG
>JALRLA010000239.1 GCA_023254645.1 Bacteroidia bacterium | reverse complement strand
CCTGTTCCGGTAGAGGGCGCGGATGGCAAGGTTTTGTATGTGTGGTTCGAAGCTCCCATTGGGTACATCTCGGCAACCCGCGAGTTGCGCCCCGATGATTGGGAGTCTTGGTGGACCGGCGATTCAGAAGTGATTCACTTTATCGGCAAAGACAACATTGTTTTTCACTGCATCATTTTCCCGGCCATGTTGCACGTGCGCGGCGATAACTACTGCGTGCCCAGCCAGGTACCAGCCAATGAATTTTTGAATTTAGAGGGGCAAAAGATCAGCACCAGTCGCAATTGGGCGGTATGGTTGCACGAATATTTGCAAGAACTCCCAAATAGGCAGGACGAATTGCGCTATGTGCTCACGGCCATCGCTCCCGAAACCAAAGATTCGGAGTTTACGTGGAAGGATTATCAAACCCGTGTGAATTCTGAATTGGTCGGCATTTTGGGCAATTTCGCCAACCGTGTCTTGGTGCTACTTCAGAAATACAACAACGGGGTTATCCCCGAGGTTTCCGAACAGGCGCAAGCTTGGATGGATGCCAGCAATTACAGCTGGTCCATGGAAGAGCTGTGGTCCAAGCGCATTGCTCCCATCGCTCAATCGATCCAAGAATACCGATTCCGAGATGCCCAGTTTGCCATGATGGAATTGGCCCGCTACGGCAATAAGTTTTTGGCCGATTTGGAGCCCTGGAAAAAGGTCAAAGAAGATCCTGAAGCGGCTTCGGCTGTCTTGGCTCGCGCGGTTCAGATCTTGTACAACACCGCCTTGGCCATGGAGCCCTTCATGCCCTTTGCCTCTCAGCGCCTGCTGGATCAACTGAATGCTCAGCCATCGACTGAGAGCAAAAAGGCATTTTGGTTGAGCCAGGCCCAAACCTTGGCGGCTGGTCATACCGTCGCTCAGCCTTCCTTGTTGTTCCAGCGAGTCGAAGACGAGCTGGTCGAGCAACAAATGGCCAAATTGCAAGCTTCTTTGGCGGCCTCCGCTGCCGCTCCGGCCGCCTCAGCCCAACCCACAACCCCCGCTTTCAAACCCATGATTCAATACGACGATTTTACCAAACTCGATTTACGCGTGGCCACAGTAAACCACTGCGAGCGCGTTCCCAAAGCTGATAAACTGCTCAAGTTGGAGTTGCAAGTAGGCGAAGAGACACGCACGGTATTGAGTGGAATTGCCCAGCACTTCGAACCCGAGGCTGTTGTTGGAAAGCAAGTGCTGTATTTGGCGAATTTGGCGCCCCGCGTCATGCGCGGCATCGAAAGCCAAGGCATGATCTTGATGGCCGAAGATGCCGAAGGCAAACTGCATTTCATGCGCCCCGACCAAGCGGTCAACAGCGGTGCAGGGGTTGCTTAAGGCGCAGGCTTGATAAATGGGTCAAGCAATCTTCAAACAAAAGACCTGTTCGGCAGGTCAACTATTGATTTGGGCTTGCCGCCGATGGCCATCCACTCAATCCGTCTGACGCGTGACTTTGATGCCCGTAGCCTTCAAGGCTTGCTCAACGCTGTCCAGTTCCGATTCCTTGATGCTCAAGTTGAAGGGCTGACCCGGTTTCCAACTGCTCATCAATTTGGGCTTTTGCCCGTCTTTGGGTACAAAATGCAAGATGTGTTTCCCATGGCTGGTGTAGGCTTTACCTAGGCGGCTTCCATAGCGAAGTCCCCATCCGCCGAATTCTTTCAAGGGACTAATCTTCAAGATCTGCACCTCGGCATAATCATTGAAGGGCGCGGTTTTCCAACGAACGAAGGGGCGAAAGCGGAATGTGATTTCGCCAAAACTGATGCGGTATTCCAGCTGTATGTAGGCGATCAAACCGAAGACCAAGGCCAAGATGATGATGGGAGGGATGACTTCAATGGGTTGGCGTTCGTGGGCCGTCAAAATAAGGGGGGTCAACGAGGCCAACAGGGGTATAAGGGTGATCATCCACAGTTTTCCAGAAAATAGACTTGAGCGGTGTTGAAAGAGCTGAGAACCTTCCATGCTTCAAAGTTCTCTGAAAATTTGGACAGTATGCATTGCATTTGAAAAATGCTTGAGTTAACTTTGCAGCCCATTTGAAAATTTAAAGCGATGACCAAACGTACGTACCAGCCTTCGAATCGTAAACGCAAAAACCGCCACGGCTTCCGTGAGCGTATGGCTACAGCCAACGGCCGCCGAGTATTGGCAGCCCGTCGTGCGCGTGGTCGCAAGAAATTGACCGTATCTGACGAGCGCAGCCACAAAGGCTAATCTCGCGGTTCGGGTTTCTGCCCTAGCATGACGAATCTGCAGCACTCCAGCTCCCTGCGGTATACTTTCCGCAAAGACGAGCGGCTGTGCAGCGACAAGATAGTTGCCGGTCTGTTTCAGTCCGGCATTTTTGTTTCCAAGTACCCCTTACGGGCCAATGTCTTGGTTTTGCCGGCTGGCACGCCTGGGCCTCGCATTCAGATTTTGTTGTCAGCCCCCAAGCGCCGGTTCAAGCGAGCGGTCGATCGCAATCGACTCAAGCGTTTGATGCGCGAGGTCTACCGAATGCGCAAACACGAATTGTATGCCGAGTTGGAGCGCTTGGATATGCACTTAGCGGTGGCCCTGATATACACGGGTAGCGAAATGATCGACCATGCTGCCATGGAAAAGGCTTTTGGCAAACTCATGCAGCGCTGGCTGCCCGCTTTGCCCGAATGGAAGGAGAAGGCCTCGTGAGAAAAGTAGCCATCCTGATCATACGCCTTTATCAAGGCATGCTGTCGCCCTTGTTGCCGAGCAGTTGCCGCTACACGCCTACCTGCAGCCAATACGGCGTGGAGGCCTTCCAGAAACATTCCTTTTGGAAAGCCTTCAAATTGACCGCCAAACGAATAGGCTCTTGTCACCCTTGGGGTGGCAGCGGATACGACCCCGTTCCATAGAGGCTTGTTTTGTTTGGAAAACACTTTGCATGATGTGGATAAAGTGCTATCTTTGCAGCCCCAAAATACAATCAGTATGAATACCAAAACGTATGAAACTGTAATCATTTTAACACCCGTACTCTCTGAGCAACAGATGCAAGAAGCTGTTGCAGGCTACAGAGGGTTGATTACAGACAATGGTGGGGAGATCGTCCATGAAGAAAACTGGGGTCTCACCAAACTAGCCTATCCCATCGACAAAAAAGGAACCGGGTTCTATCACCTGTTCGAGTACAAAGCTGACTCGCAGTTCATCAAAACAATGGAAATCGCATTTCGCCGCGACGAGCGCCTGATGCGTTATCTGACTGTGAAGTTGGACAAGTGGGCCATTGAGTTCAACCAGAAGAAGCGCAACGGCGAATTGCACGGCCAAAAAATGCAAGCTGCTGCCAAAGCTGCGGCTAAGAAAAAAGTAGAATTGGAGGACGAAGACGATGAGTAAAGATTCAAATTTCATCTTCAACCAGACACCACAGGTGTTGCAACAGAAGAAGTACTGCCGCTTCAAGAAGCACGGCATCAAGTACATTGATTATAAAGACAAGGATTTCTTGTTGAAGTTTGTGAATGAGCAGGGCCGCATTTTGCCCCGCCGCATTACTGGAACCTCGTTGAAGTACCAACGCAAAATGTCTGAGGCCATCAAGCGCGCTCGTCATTTGGCCTTGTTGCCCTTCGTAGCTGACGGTTTGAAATAAATCAGGAGGACCAAGCAATGAAAATCATTCTGACAGAAGACATCAAGAACTTGGGTTACAAGGACGATGTAGTGGAAGTAAAGGCTGGTTACGGCCGCAACTACTTGATCCCCCAGGGAAAAGCCAAATTGGCTACAGAAGGAGCAATGAAAATGTTGGCCGAAGACATTCGCCAGCGTGAATTCAAGCTCGATAAAATTCGTAAGGACGCTGAAGCAGTGGCCGCCAAATTGAATGGTGTGTCTTTGACTCTTGCAGCCAAAACAGGTACAAGTGGCAAAATCTTTGGTAGCATTACTGCTTTGCAGGTTGCCAATATGCTCAAAGATCAAGGCTATGAAGTTGATCGTCGCAAAATCATGTTGGACGACGTGAAGACTTTGGGTAGCTACGAAGCCACTGTGAACTTGTTTAAAGATATCAGTGCGACTGTTAAGGTTGAAGTAGTAGCTGAGTAATCAGCGAAACCTCAATCGTCGCAATGGTTATTGTTGTTGTTTGTAACCGCCGGCCTGTGGCCGGCGGTTTTCATTTAGCCCCCTTATAATCGTACCTTTGCAGCATGTGGGATAGCATAGCCACCTTTATTCTCAAAAAACGCTGGTATTTCATTCTGGCCATCTTGGCATTTACCGGTGTAATGGGATTTTACGCCACCAAGGTGGATATGGATTACGGCATGCAAAAGTTGGTGCCGAAGAACGATCCTGACTTCGTTGATTACATCCAATTCAAGAAAACCTTTGGAGAGGATGGCAACAAACTGGTGGTCGGTTTTCAGACCGATAAGTTGTGGAAGAAAGACTTTTTCAACGACTACCAAACCCTCTGCGACAGCATTGCTCAAAACTCCTCCATCATTGAAGTCATATCGCCAGCCCGCACCTCGACATTGGTGATGGACAGCAGCGATATGTTTCGCATGCAGCCTCTGTGCTCAGGGCCGGTTTCCTCCCAGGCCGAACTGGACAGTCTGCGCGACCTTTTCATCAATTTGAAGTTCTACGACGGCTTGTTGTACAACCGTCAGTCGAATGTGGCCCTGACCTTGGTCGTGGTCAAAGATTCCATCCTGGATAGCAAGTACCGCATTCCTACCATTCAGGGCATCGAAAAGCAATTTGAAGCCTTTGCTGAGCGGCAGGGTGTAGAGATGCACATTTCGGGCTTGCCCTATGTGCGTACCGCCTTGGCCACCACCGTAAAAGACGAGATCATCCTGTTCACGGGTGTGGCCTTTGTCATGACGGCCTTGTTGATCTTGTTGTTCTTCCGGTCGATCAGCACCTTGGCCATTAGCCTGCTATTCATTGCCATTGGTGTGTTGACCATGCTGGGTTTCTCCAGCATCTTGGGCTACAAGCTGACCCTTTTGACCGGCACCTTGCCGCCACTACTGGTCGTGGTAGGGGTACAGAATACCATTTACCTGATCAATAAATACCACGAAGAGTACCGCCGCCACAACAACAAAGCCAAGGCCTTGGCGCGAATCATTTCGCGCATTGGTGTAGCGACCTTCTTGATCAACTTCACTACGGCCATTGGTTTTGGCACCTTCTATTTCACCAAGACCACCATGTTGGAGCAGTTCGGTTTGGTGGCCTTCTTGACCATCAACACGGTCTTCTTCATCAACATCATTGGTATTCCCGCCTTGTACAGCTTTTTGCCGGTTCCCAGCGACCGCCAAACGGCGCACTTGGATGCCAAAAACGTCAATAACTTTTTGTCTTGGGTGCGTTACATGGCTTTCAACCACAAGCGCCGCATCTACTTCTGGTCCATCTTGTTGGTGACCTTCTCAGCCGTATTCATGCTTCGTCTGAAGCCCTTGGCTTACATGGTAGACGATATCCCGCACGAGTCCAAGCTCTACCAAGATCTGGAGTTCTTCCAGGGCCACTTCAAAGGAGTGATGCCCTATGAGATTCTGGTGACCGCCGATGATGAAGGGGGTGCCACCTCAGCGGCCATGCTAAACAAAGCCCAGAGCCTGCAAAAGCGCTTGCGCCGATTCCCCGAATTGTCCAAGCCCTTGAGCGTGGTGGAAGTCGTTTCCTTTGCCAATCAGGTCTACAACCAGGGCGATCCGCGTTTTTACCGCGTTCCCAATTCCTTTGATTTGGGTGAAATCGCCATGCGCATGCCCGCGCCACAGCCGGGTCACGATGCCCTGATTCGCGGTTTGATCGATAGCACGCAGACCACCATTCGCATATCATATCAAATCAAAGACGTGGGTTCTGTGCGTTTGGATAGCTTGTCTGAACAGGTCGAAGCGCTGGTGCACAAAATCTTCCCGGTTGAGGAGTACAGCGTGAAAATCACCGGTACATCGGCCATCTTCCTCAAAGGCAACAGTTACCTCTTTGATAGTTTGAAGAAAGCGACATTCTGGTCATTGCTCATCATCTCCTTGACCATGGGCTTGCTGTTCCCCAGCATTCGCATGGTGATGATTGCCATCATTCCGAATTTGGTGCCGCTGTTGATTACGGCTGGAACCATGGGTTACTTCAATGTACCCTTGAAGCCCAGTACCATTTTGGTCTTCTCCATCGCTTTTGGTATCACCGTCGATGCGACCATTCACTTCATGACCACTTTCAGGCGCGAGCTGATTAAGAATAACCGTAGCTTGAGGGATTCACTCAATCATACCATTTCTGAGGTAGGGGTGAGCATGGTTTATAGCATGGTGGCGGTTTGTTCGGGCTTCATGATCTTCACCTTCTCCAATTTTCAAGGAACCCAGGCATTGGGTTGGTTGACCGGCTTGACCCTGTTTGCGGGCATGGCGGCCAACTTGTTCTTGCTTCCCGCATTGATTCTCAGTTTTGAAAACTGGATCAATGCCCGCATGGAGTTGAAAGAAACCGTCTTGGATTTGCCCTACGAAGACGAAGATTAAGCTCTTTCCGCCTGCGGATATTGACCAAATTCCTCTTTACAAGGCTAGTTGGTTGCAGCCTCTGATTTCGGCTTGGTCCATTCGACCCAGTACTTCAAATCGCCCATCTGGGTGCAAACGACCCAAATCATCAGTAGCAATGAAACTGCAGCTGTACAGGTTCGCATAATCGATGATGCAGAGCCTGCCGCTTCGATTGGGTCCTAGCCAAGATTGGGGATCACTGGGGTCTTGGATTCCGATTTCCAAAGTAGGGCTGCATTCGAAAAGGCCATTTCCCTTGGAATAAGCTTGGGAGAGCATCTCTGTCATTCCGTATTCGCTGGCAATGGGATTGGGGCCGAAGGCCGCTTGAAGGCGCTGGTGAAGCTCGGCTCGGGTCAGTTCGGGACCTCTTCCTTTCATTCCACCCGTTTCGATGATTTGGGTGTGCTTCAGGGCTGGTCCTTTGTACTCATCGGCCAATTGCAAGAGGGCAAAACTCACTCCCCACAACAGCGTCTGGAGGCCTCGGCCTTCGGCCACGGCCACTCTCTCCAACAAAGCACCCCTGTCATTCAAAAAGAAGCCCTTGGGTTCCATGGCAGGCTCCATCAGTTGTTCCACCATGTACACCAAGCTGCTGCCTTCGCGCTCCAAGTAGCTGGGCAACAAGGCCATCATCGACCATTGTTCGGGAGTGCCCCAGGCGTGGTGGAACCCGCTGAGAAAAGCCTTTTGGTAGATCTCAGCCTTGGCCACTTCGTGGCGACTCTGGCCTTGGCCGGTAGTAGAAGAACTCAGGAACTGCAGTTCGGCAGGCTCGCTTGAGGCATAAACGCGTTGGTTCTTGAAAAAGGAAATGGGCAAGAAAGGGATTTGGGTCCAATGTTCTGGGGCCTTGCGTTCCTTGGAAAACCCCATCAATTCGCACCACTGGGCATAAACCGGGTTGTGCTCCCGTTGAAAGTCAAAGAGCTCCCGCCAAATTTGGCTATTTTTGGGCTCACGGATTTCGAATATGCGTTTTTCCAAAGCTTGGGCCATAGGGGCAGGATTGCTGCTGTTGACTTGCAAAGGCGAAGATACGCCTTCTGTTGAGCCCAAACTTCAGTGGGTTTCCAATACCGTTGTGGCTACTGAAGATCAACGCGACAGTTTGGTGCTGGTAGAATTTCGCTATGAAGATGGAGATGGAGATGTGGGGCTAGAGCCATCCGATACCGCCTATCCCTTTGCGTATGGTGACCCGTATTTTTACAACCTACAAGTGCGGTATTGGCATTGCGTCGACGGTCAATGGGTTAGGCCTTTGAATCCGTTGCAACCCAGCGATACCCTTGATTTGTCAGAGCGTTTGCCCAATTTGATGCCCACGGGCAAACACAAGAGCATCAAGGGGAATTTGACCCTTCGATTGCCGGCGAAGCCCTACCTATACGAAGGCGATTCCGTGCGCTACGAATGCCGATTGGTCGATCGAGCCTTGAATCAGAGTCCCTGGATTTTGAGCGATTTGGTCGTGTTGCGATTGCGCTAATGCAAACGACTCTGGCTCCTGCGAATGTCCCTCTGGCTAAACTGCTGAAAATACGCGTTTAGCCTGCGACAATCCGTGAAAATTCAATAAATTCGTGACTTCGTGCGAATTGGCACGAAACTTGAAATCGCCCCCACATGAAAAAATCCCTGTTGATGGCTTTGTTCTCGGTTTTGGGAATCTTAAATGCCCAGAATCAAAAACTTGCGTATGTCGATACCGAATTGATTTTGGAGCGCATGCCTGAGTTTCGTTCAGCCCAATCTCAGTTGGATGACATGGCCGTTCAATGGCAGGCCGATGCTCAGCAGATGCAAGCTCAGTTGGATCAATTGCGCAGTGATTTGCAGGCCGAAGAAGTTTGGTTGACCGCTGATCAAAAGCGCCAAAAACAAGAAGCCATTGCCAAGGTGGAGGAGGAGCTATTGAAATTCCGAACCGACAGGTTTGGTCCCAACGGAGCGCTGGTGAAAAAGCGCGAAGAATTGGTCAAGCCCTTGCAAGATAAAGTCTTTGATGCCATTCAAAAAGTAGCGAAATCAGAAGGATATAGCTTCATTTTTGACAAGGCATCAGGGGTGCAAATGTTGTACGCCGATGCTCGTTTTGACAAGACCTATG
>JALRLA010000208.1 GCA_023254645.1 Bacteroidia bacterium | reverse complement strand
GGTATACTTCTGCTGGGCATCAAAGGGACGACCCGTGGTGCGGTGGTTGTAATAAATGGGAATTTGGCCCTCGTTGCGGGGAAAGGTCATGGTCAAGTGACCTGAGGGAGATTGTTCACCACTCAACAAGGCAGCGATGGCATCTCCACCCATGGTTCCCGGGAACCAAGCTTCTAGGATGGCGCTGCAGGAGCCTTCTGCTTCGCTCAGACACAGAGGTCGACCGTTCATCAAGACCAAAACCACAGGTTTGCCTGTGGCGGCTATGGCCTCCAATAAGGCTTGTTGTTGATCATGCAAAGTCAAAGAACTGCGGGAAGCCGCTTCGCCACTCATGCCGTAAGGCTCTCCCAATGCCAACACGACCACATCGGCCTTTTTGGCCACTTTGACGGCTTCCTTGATCAGGGCTTCTGGGCTTTTTTCGTCGAGCGACAACTGGGCTCCGTGTGGGTTGAGTTGATCCATCATGGCAGCGTCTTGCACCAGGTTGCAACCCAAGGCGTAGCTCACGTTATCCCAATCGGCCACGGCATCCCACAAACTGCGAGACTGGGTCCAATCACCGGCCCCGCTCCAGTTGCCGATCATGTCTCGACGGCGTTTGACCTGCGGGCCAATGAAGGCAATCTTTTGGGCCGAGTTCAAAGGCAAAACGCGGTTTTCATTTTTCAAGAGCACCATTGACTCCATGGCCGAGGCTTTGGCCAACTCTTTGTGCTCAGCCGACATGATCACTTCGGCATCGGCCTCTTTCCAAACGCGGTAGGGATCTTCAAACAAGCCCAACCGGTACTTGGCCAACAAGATGTTGCGGCAAGCCGACTCAATGGCTTCTCCTACTTCAGGGTGAACCTTTCGCAAGGAATCGCCATGGGTCAAATACAACTCGCCCACCATGTCCATCTCGGCGCCGGCTAGCAAGGCTTTTTTGGCCACTTCAGCCCCGTTTCCCATGCCGTGAAACATGAGTTCATTGATGGCCGTGTAATCGGTTACCACCATGCCGTCAAAGCCCCACTCCTTGCGCAAGACATCCTTGAGCAAAAAGGAATTGCAGGTAGCGGGCATTCCATTGACGTCATTGAAAGAGGTCATTGCCGTACCCACTCCGGCTTGAACAGCCGCTTTATAAGGAGGGAAATAATCGTTCTCCATTCGGTAGGGACTCATATCAACGGTGTTGTAATCGCGTCCCGCTTCTGCGGCACCGTACAAGGCAAAGTGCTTGACACAGGCCATAACGCTCTGGGGGTAGCCCAATGAGTACTGAGTTTGCATTTGAGGCATTTGATAGCCTTTCACCATGGCCTCTGCTATACGGCTTCCCAACCAAGGGTCTTCGCCAGCCCCTTCCGACACACGGCCCCAACGAGGGTCGCGAGCAATGTCTACCATGGGAGAAAAGGTCCAGTTCAAACCGTCTGCGGCCGCTTCGCGGGCCGCCATATTCGCACCCAATTCAATCAGGTGCAAGTTCCAAGAGGCCGCCTGCCCCAAAGGAATGGGCAAAATGGTGCGATGGCCGTGAATGACATCGTAGCCAAACAACAAGGGTATGTGATGCGGATGATGCTCGATGGCAAAATCTTGCAACTTGCGAACGGCCACAGGCGTAAAGGTGTTGAACACCCCTCCGACCAGCCCCTGCTTCATTTTCTCCTCCACGCCCGTGCTCAACATGGGCCCGGTGACATCAAATCCTACGGAAGGCAGGTTCAACTGGCCAATTTTCTCTCCCCAGCTCATTTGAGTCATGAGGGAATCTACAAACCGCTCAGCTGGAGTTTGAGCGTATACAGAAGAGGCAGCCCATGCTGCCAGACAGGTGGCTATGCGCAAATGCAATTTCATCATCAATTCAAATAGGGGGCCGAAAAGCCCAAAAGTTTGAGGCCATCTTTGACTTCAGGAGCCGAGGTCAACAAATCCCAAATTAACCCGCTGCGGTAATTTTCAATATTCACCACTATCGGGCCTTGGTCAATGGCCAAAAAGGAGTTGGCAAACCAACCTTCGCCAATGTGGAAGGCATCGACAAATCCGTATTCCTTGAAAATCTTGTGGCCCATTTTGTAGTAGAAATACTCCAAGGCCGCCAGTGATTCTTCAGGGGTATAAGGCATGGAAGACAAGGCCGCCGTAGGCGTAATCACGCCTCTATCATTGGCCGGATCGTGAGCGCTGTAACCCCAAGGATTGTCAGAAGCCGTCAAGCCCCACGAGCTGTCGCTGTATCCAGCGAATTTCTTCGGGTTCGCCTTGCAGTACTCGTAGTTGATCAAGGTATGGTTGCGTACCTGGTCCCAATAATTTGCGTACTGGTCGCTCAAATCATGGGGATTAATGCCTAAAAAGGTGTAATGCTCGAAGAACAAGGGTCCACCTTTGGAACCCGAACTACCCAAGGGCAGGTTGATGCCGTAATGGAGGGTATTGCTCTTGATGCCACCGTTTTGAGCCCAACCACTGGTATAGGTCTGCTTGTCAATGCCATGGGTGGGCGAAGCCGCCGCCATGATGTAAGTAATCAAGCATTCGTTGTAGCCACGAATTTGCATGTTCATGGCCCAACCATCGCTTGGGCTCCAATGCCAATACAATACTTTTTGCCCACGGGTATACCAATCCCATTCTACTCTTTGGTAGATGCTGTCGATCCATTGGCGAAGCTCTGTCTCATCAGAGCTTGACTGATCGAAGTACTGGCGCAAGGTCAGCAAGCCCGCCATTAAGTAAGAGGTCTCGACCAAATCGCCGCCGTTGTCATACGTACTAAAAGGAATGACTTTACCCGTTGACCCATTCAACCAATGCGAATAGGCTCCATGAAAGGTTTGAGCGGTATTGAGCAAGAATGAGGTGGTCTTGCGCGCACGTGTCAAGGCCTCTCCTCGGGTAATAAAGCCGCGTTTCACCCCCACAGGCAAGGCCATGAGGCCAAAGCCCGAACCACCGCTGGTCACAATTTCTCCCGAGCTGTTTCGCTCGCGGGACAAACCGCTAACCGGATGGCCAAAATCGTAAAAATACCGGAAGGTTCTTTCCTGCACGGTATCGAGCAACTCATCGGTGCTCATTCGGGGGAATTTATCGCTGCTGAAGTCAAAGGCCGTCACGAAGTTGATGGACAATGAATTCGGGAAAGACTCTTGGCGTTGGGCTGCCATGCCTTTGATGACCACCAAGGTGTATTGAGTACCCTCCAACAGAGGCTCTTTGAAGGTGACCGTTACTACGCTATCACCCCGGGTAGATTCAAATGTGTATGGAACACTGTTTTGGCCAAAGCGATAGACCAAAAATTTACTCTCAAACGAACTTGGCACAATGGCATCGCTGAAGCGCAATTCCAATTTGACGGTTCGAGAAACGTTGCGTTTGACAACTCCGGTATAGGAATCTGAGTCAAAACGTATGCTGGTCACTTCTAAGGGCGAAGCGGGCAGCGGATCAGGCTCAACCGGATCGGGCTTGCAAGATCCCAAGCCCAATAAAAACAAAGAGAAGGCTGCTCCTAAGAACAGCCTTCCCATTTGTTCAACACGATATTTTATCGTTTTAAATTTCAATTATTTACCAACTTTTTCCAAGTCGTACAAAGCCTTCACATCGGCATCAGCCAAAGCTTTGTTGTACATTCGGAATTCGTCCAAACCACCGTCGTAGTTCATCATCCAGCCGTCAGGAGTACCACCGGGCAAGCTTTGCTTGTAGCAACCGAAGACAAAACGGGTAGCGTTCTTGAAGGACAAAGCACCCAAACCTTCGCCACCAGCAGTAGGATCTGAACCGTAACGCTTGGTTACGCCGTCAGGCAAGTTCATTTTCACACCGTCTACATAGAAAGCGGCCATAGAGCTAGCAGCATCGTAAGAGCATACTACATGGTGCCACATGTCATCGCCGATGACCATGCGGTTCTCGCCACCCAAGTCCATCCACTGTTCTTTCCAAGCGGGAGCATTCCAGTTGTTCACGGTGAATTTGATGCGGGTAGAGTCGTTACCAGGAGTTCCAGACTCTTGCAAGATGAACATGTTTCCGATCCAATTGGAATCGTTCAACAACTGGAACCAAGACTCA
>JALRLA010000185.1 GCA_023254645.1 Bacteroidia bacterium | reverse complement strand
CTCCCCTTTCTTGTTGACATATTCATAAAAGGCCTTGCCGCGAATCTTGTTCCGACCGTAGATCTTCAAATGCGCTTTGTAAATGTTGTGCACCTTGCTTTGGCGAGTAGCCAAAATGCGAGCACTGTCGACTTCATCAATGTCAGCCTTGGCCCGTACGGTCAACTTCCCATCGGCCAAAAACAAGCGCGAATCGGCAATATCGATGTGCGGGATGGTCTCAATTTTCAGGGTATAATCGGTCAGGCTATAGGTGGCCTTTTTCGATTCAAAACGCAGGCTGTCTTGCGTCGGATTGGTCGACACAAATTCAGGCCCAGGTTCGAGCTGCCCGGTTTCGATGTTCGGGCGTACCCCTTTGAAAGTCGGGCCCAATCGAGCATCGATGGTCTTATTGTTCATGTCCCACACGTAATCACTCAAGTTCGTCTTGAACATGTTGTAGGTAAAATCGGTATACGCATTGGGCAAGTTGGAGCTGAAGGTTCCCATGCGGGTGGCAAAATCCATCGTGCCCTTGATGTTGCTGGTATTGAATACCACCTGGCTGGAGTCAGCTGCATAGATGGCCAACGAAGCTTCAGCAGCCGTACTCTTCATCGGGCCAAACACCATTTCTTTCGAGGCAAAGGTGGCGGCATCCCACTGCAGCAACCCGTTGCCCTTTACGTTGGCTGGGCTCTGAGTCAGTGTCCCTTTGAAGTCATGACCCACAGAGAAAACCTTGTGAGGAATGCTCTGGCTGGTCACTGAGTATTGGTCTTCGTAGGGTTTCCACTTCATAGTCGAGCGAACGGCATGTACTTCCGGGTACTTACCGCTTTGGGCCAAATCGTAAGTATTGAGTTCTCCGCTGGCTTCGTCCAACAAGAACAAGGTGCGATCAAAAGTGCTTCGACTGGTTTGGTAGTCGATGTGTCCGGCATCGCCGAAGAATCCCACCTGGGAGAGGTTCATGGTGAACTCGCCCTTGCCTTTGCCCCGATAAAGCGGGTATCCGCCGGCGGGAGTATGCGTCACAAAGCCCAAAGAATAGTCGGGCTGAATGGTCACGTAGTGGCGAAAATCAGGCACAATACCCCCGCTGTAGAACATGCCATCAAAGCGCAAGCCGTCGATGGTAAAGTTGTCCAAGCTATCGATCGTAAAAGGATCAACCGTGAACTTAAACTGATCGGCCAAATAGGCCCCATTGTGGTTGTAAGGCTGGTTGTAGAGAATGTCTCCTCCCTTCTTAGATACGAAAATGGGGTATTCTGGGTAGTCAACCAGACCCGATTTGTTGGTGGGTTTGTCGATGTACAGGGTTCCGTAAATGTTGCTCAACACCGAGCGAATGGGCACCAAGCGCTTGGTTTCCTTGTCAGGAAAATACATGCGCATGGAATCGATGTTCGGCAAATCCACTTCGAAGCGATCGTAATTGAAAGCGAAGCCCTTGCCGTAAAAATCAAAGCGACCGGCTCTCACCATTCCGCCAAATCGCATGGTTCGGTTCTTTTCCAACACTACCTGCTGCTCAGTGGGCAGAACCACCACATTCTGAGAGTCAGAGAAGTAGAATTTCTGAACGCCCTCGATGTTCATTTCGTAGCTCAGGAGATTCAGCGTAGCATTGGGCCGGCCGGCAATCACGCTCGAGAGGCGAATCACGTCGTAATCGCGCAACTTCTGGTGAGACTGCACCCACTTGAACAAGCGCATTTCAATGGTGGCGCTATCCACTTCAGGGTGGTAGGTAATGAAACCCTTGTCGTGCAAATCAATGAAGGGCGATTCCAAATACTTCGATTGAGTCCCAATAAATGCGGCATAATCATCGAGCGCGAAGTCCTTTCTCTTGCTC
>JALRLA010000152.1 GCA_023254645.1 Bacteroidia bacterium | reverse complement strand
TAAACCGTAGCCGCTTGGGCTATGGCCATTTTAGGAATGAGGGTGCTAAAGAAAAGGGCCAATATGGCCAATGTGCTATTGCGCATACTGCAAATTACAAAACCCGCTGAATAAGAGGGCCTTTCGTGAGAAACAGGTGCAAAACTTAACGAAGCAAGGTGAAATCACCCTTCATGACCTTTCGGTAGTTGTCGTTGCCAATGAGCTCCAACAATACGATGTAGACCCCTTCTTGAGCCGGCTTGCCGTTGGCGTGGCCGTCCCATCCGTCGCCAAAGGTTTCGGTTTCAAATACCTTTTCACCCCAGCGGTTGTAGATGCTCATGTGCATTTCATTGAAGCCTTCCAAGTAGGGACTGTATTGGTCATTGCGATTGTTGGCATCCGGGCTAAAGGCGGTGGGTAGCCATGCAATGGGGGGGCAGGAGTCGATGAGGTTGACTTCATCGCTTCGCATACAGCCGTCAGGGCTGGTAACCTCCACCTTGTAGGTGCCGGCAACATTGGCCGTCAAGCTGGAAGTGGTTTCGCCATTGGGAAACCAACGGTAGCTATATCCGGGCACAGAACCCGCGTCTAAGGTGACCAATACGTTTCGGCAAACAAAGCGGTCCTTGCCCAAATCGACCTGTGGAATTTCTCCCATTTTAATGGTGGCTGTTTTGCTGCTGTTGCCGCAAACGCTGTAGACCTTCACCGAATAGGTGCCAGGCTCATTGATGCTCAAGCTTGGGCCCGTTGTGTCATTGGGATTCAAATTGACATCGGGGCTTGTCCAATGGTAGCGGTAGCCTCGGTAGAGGTTTCCGGCCCGCAAGGTCATTTGGGTAGGGCTTTTGCAAAAGGCTGAATCTTTCAGGGGTATGGGGTCAAATAGGTTGTAGATGACCAATACATAGATGCCTTTGGTTGATTTGGAACCATCGCTGAAGGTGGATTCGCACTCGGTGTAAAACAAGCCGGTATCGGGGTAGGTGATATTCTGGGGCTCTCGGTCGGTACTGCTGTTGGGTGTGGCTCCGTTAAAGGTCCATTTCCAAGCCACTGATGGCAAGCTTCCGGGTTCGTTGAACTCCTTGTAATTGATGCTACTTCCCTTGCAAATGGTCAGGGAAGGGGTTTGGGCACCCACTTGCTGGGGCAATATCCAGAGGAGCAGACTAAAGATCCACGCGGCGCGCTTCATGCTGCAAAATTAGTTCGTGTCCTTGATGCTTGATTTCACGGCAATGTCATTCGTTCAACTCAGTAGACAAAACGCTCAACTGCGTCGGTTGGCCAGCAGCATGGGCGGAGAGCCGTCAAAGGGATTGTCTCCTCGGCCTATGCTTTTGGCGTCCATGCCGGCTGCGCGTTTGACGGCCTGTTCCCCATAGCGAAGGCGAATCTTGTCCATGGCTTGGTACAGGGACTGCAGTTCGCTTTCTTGATCAAACAAGGACACTTGCCATCCGCCCCCGACTAGGTCGCTGAAGCGAACCCCCACCAGCCTGATGAGCATACGCCTTTGGTACAGGGCGTCAAACAAATCCAAGGTGCAACGAATCAGGGCTTTGTCGCTGTTTGTGTAGGGTATTTTTTGTTGCCGGCTGTGGGTGTTGAAGTCGCTGTAGCGAATCTTTACGCTAACACAGGCGCAGACTTTGTTGCCTTTGCGAAGCTGGAAGGCGAGGTTCTCGGCCATGGCGGCTAGCAAGTCGCGCAACATGGCCACATCAATGGTGTCTCGCTGAAAGGTGCGTTCGGTGCTAATGCTCTTTCGCTCGTGAAATGGAATGATGGGGCGGTTGTCAATGCCTTGGGCTTTCTCCCAGAGTTCCACTCCTGGTTTTTGCATGGTTTTCAAGAGCAATTCCCGGGGCATCTCCTGCAAGGTTCGTATGTACTGAATGCCCAACTGGCGTAGGTTCTTATAGGTTTCGGCCCCCACGCCGGGAATCTTTCGC